>JAJYJF010000056.1:0-7889 GCA_021796375.1 Chloroflexota bacterium
ACGCTCGCGGCTGCCTGGCTTTTGCCCGCGTCCTCGGAGACGAAAAAGTGGTGGTGGCGCTGAATGCCTCGAGCACCCGCCGCTCGCTCAAGATCCCGGTCGCCAGCCTGGGCATGCCGGACGGGCATATCCTGCAAAACTTGCTCGGCCCGGGGGAATATTACGTCACCGGCACGGAGCTGGGGGTCATCCTGGAGCCCTGGACGGGCTTGTGGCTGGCCTGAGCCGGACGCACCAGGCAGAAGAAATACTTGACCGATGCATGGGGGTTATTTACCCTGATCCACAGCCTCCTCCCGAACACGGGGGCGGGGAATTGATTGCCGAAACAAGCAGAATCCCGAATTTAATCATTTTGGGATTCTGCATGAATTTTGCAGGTCATTTCTGTCTCAACCTAACCCCCTAACCCCCTTCCCGCTGGTGATGGCTCTAAATGCTCGAGCCCTCGGGCGGGAAGGGGGAAGAACTTCAAGGAAGGCGGAGGGATCGGTTGACGGTCCCTCCGCCTTCCTTGAAAACCTGTCCCCGCCCCAGGAGACCGCGTCCGGCAGGAACAGCTCCTCTGGGGGCGGGGAAACAGAGGTGGGGGTAATCATCAAAGAAGAAAATTGAACTTAGGCCATCCGAAAGATTAAATCTTGGATGGTCCATGTTTCCGCGCTGAGGACGATCGGTAGTCTGAGGGTTCTCGGGCAGGCTCACCACCAGGCTGTGGAGGTTCCGCCGGCGCATCAAGGGCGGCGCGTTGGAGACACTGCAGTCACGATCGATCACGATCACGGGCTTGCTCCTCCAATCTCGGACGGTATGGGTCATCTGAAATCCCCCCGGCACGGTCAGAGCCCGGGTAATCAGTCCCGCGGCGGGCTCTTTTGGGCTGCCAGCTCCATCTTAGCTTTAGCGTAGAGGTCATCGGTTTTGGCGGCCATGATGAAGTCATTCTGGTGCAGCCCGTGGATCTTGTGCGTCCACCAGGCGACGGTGACCCTGCCCCATTCGGTCAGGATCGCCGGGTGGTGATCCTGCGCCTCCGCCAGCGCCCCGACCTTCTGGGTGAAAGCCAGCGCGCTGGCAAAATCCCCGAAGCGGAACTCGCGGGCGAGCTGCTTCTCGCCGGATTTCTCGCTGATGGTCCAATCCGGCGCCTGCTTTTGATATTCTGCGGTCTCCCCGCTGGTGAGGGGCGGCTCTTTGCCCGTGATCGGGACGCAGTTCATTTTTTTTAATTCCATTTTAGGCTCACTCCAAAATTGAATTTCCCCATGGAGATATTATACATATTGGATCCAAGAAATCCAATAATGGCAGAGAAGCGGTTTTTAGATATATGTGAAGGAAGACGGGGAAATCCAGATGCCATCCTTGCGCTTTGAGTACCCTGCGGATGAGCCGGATGGCAATGCACTCATATGGCGGGCCATCCGTGCGCCAATAGCCCTAAAGGGGCGCTACTGTGCCTATACGATTTAGCGCCAGGATCATCGGCAGGACACGGTGCAAGCGCAGGTGAAGAGCTACTTTTCCGAATAGGTATCGCAGAACCAGATCCTTCACACGGGCGACCAAAAAGCATGGTCGCCCGGTTCAGGATGACATGTTTATTTACGTGCCATCCTGAACCGGGTTGCCACGCAGTGAGGCATGTCGTCCTGAGCCGTCCTGCCGTGTTCTCCTGGCAGGACGTGCGTAGGAACCTGGTCTTTCCCAAATTTTTCGCAGTACAGGATCTCACCTGCACTGGCGTTGCATTCTGGCAGGGTGGCCGGTTAGAACCGGCGCAGGTGCCAGGGTCATACAGGCGATCGATAGAACCCTACCGCCTGGTTCACCCGGAGGGTGCCCATACCCTCCCGGTGTCCAGTCAGGAGAGGGCGAGGATGGCATGAGAAGTGGTCAAAAAATGATTATTTTTCGGAAATAACACCGAAAATCGATTATCAATCCATCGGGATTTGAATATCCGAGCAGATCAACCCAGTAGGGTTTACTTCAAATACTTTTGCTGCCACTCGTAGAGCTTGTTCAGCGCCTCGAGCGGCGAGAGGGTGTTCACGTCCAGCTCTCTCAGCTCGTCGATCAGCGGGTTGGTCTCCGGGAAGAGCGCCATCTGCTGGGCGGCAATCGGGCGGTTGTGCGTGGCGTGCCCCGAGGAAGCCTCGAGGGTTTGCAGGATTTCGTTGGCGCGCAGGACTACCTGCCTGGGCAGCCCGGCGAGCTGCGCCACATGGATCCCGTAGGATCGGTCCGCGCCGCCGGGGACGATCTTGTGCAGGAAGACCACCCTGCCCTCGGCCTCGCTGACCGCCACGTTGTAATTCCGCACCCCCGGCAGCAGGCTGGCCAGCTGGGTCAGCTCGTGGTAGTGGGTGGCGAAGAGGGTCCGCGCCCGCAAGCGCGGGTGGTTGTGGATGAACTCGACCACCGCCCAGGCGATCGAGAGCCCGTCGTAGGTGCTTGTGCCGCGGCCGATCTCGTCCAGCACCAGCAGGCTGCGCTCGGAGGCGTGGTGGAGGATGTTGGAGGTCTCTATCATCTCCACCATGAAGGTCGACTGCCCGGCGTGGATCTCGTCCTGCGCGCCGATGCGGGTGAAAATGCGGTCGACCACGCCGATCCGGGCGGATTTGGCTGGCACGAACGAGCCCATCTGGGCCATCAGCACGATCAGCGCGACCTGGCGCAGGAAGGTGCTCTTCCCGCTCATGTTCGGGCCGGTGATGATGCGCACGATCTCGCCCGCCTCGAAGACGGCCTCGTTGGGGACGAAGCGCTCGCCCGCCAGCGAGGTCTCGACCACCGGGTGGCGGCCCTCGCGGATCTCGAGCAGCGGCTCCTCGACCAGCTCCGGGCGGACGTAGTTCCCGAGCGCCGCGGCTTCGGCCAGGGCGGCCAGCACGTCCAGGTCTCCCAGGGCGCGCGCGGTGCGGAGGAAAATCTGGCCCGAGGAGGCGAGCCGCTCGCAGATCTCGCGGAACAGCCGGCTCTCGATCTCGCGGATGCGGTCTTCGGCGTTCAGCACGAGCGCCTCGTACTCCTTCATCTCCGGGGTGATGAAGCGCTCGGCGTTCACCAGGGTCTGCTTGCGGATATACTCGGCGGGCGCCTGGTCGGCGCTGCCGCGGCTGATCTCGATGTAGTAGCCGAACACCTTGTTGTAGCCGACCTTGAGCGTCTTGATTCCGGTCCGGCTGCGCTCGACGCTTTCCAACGCGGCAATCCACTCACGCGCGTGGCGGGATGCCTCGACGACCCCATCCAGCTCGGAGGAGAACCCGGCGCGGATGACGCCGGAGTTCTGCAGCGTCGCCGGCGGATCGTCGTCCACCGCCTGCTCGAGCAGGGCGAGCTCGGCGGCCAGCGGGGAGATCTCGCCGATCCCCTCGGTCAGCGGCTCGAGGGCCTGCCCCAGGGCAGCCCGGATCCCCGGAAGGCAGCGCAGCGTTGCCCGGATAGCGACCAGGTCCCGCGGGCTGGCGTGCCCGGACTGGACGCGTCCGATGAGCCGCTCGAGGTCCGCCAGGGGGCGCAGGCTGGCGCGGACGGAGGCCCGCAGCAGCCCGTCGGCCCATAAGATCTCCACCCCGGCCTGGCGGCGCCGGATAGCGTCGATATCCAGCAAGGGCTTGTTCACCCACTGGCGGATGCTGCGCCGGCCCATAGGCGTCACGGTCTTATCCAGCACCCCGAGCAGGGAGCCGTGTAGGTCTCCGCGCAGGGTCTCGGTCAGCTCGAGGTTGCGCCGGGTGGGAGCATCCAGCAGCATGAACTCGCTCAGCTGGTAGGTGCTCAGCCGGTCGAGCAGGCCGGCCGCGCTGGGCTGGGTGTCCTCCAGGTAGTCCAGGATGGCGCCCGCGGCCCGGGTCGCCAGCGGCATGCCGTGCAGGCCGTAGCCGTCCAGCGAGGCGGCCTCGAAGTGGCGCAGCAGGGTTTCGCGGCAGCGCCCGAGCTCGAAATGCCAGGCCGGGCGGCGGGTGACCTGGCCGGGGAGGCCGTTTCCGGTCCCCTGGCCCTCGGGGAGGAGGATCTCGGCGGGGTTGAGCCGGCTCAGCTCGGCGCGCAGGACGTTTTCCAGGTCTTCGCCGGCAAGCTCGGTGGCGGCAAACTCCCCGGTGGTGATATCTACATAAGCCACCCCGGCGCGGTTCTCCTGGGTCACCAGGCTGGCCAGGTAGTTGTTGGCGTCGCCGTGCAGCAGCTCCGGCTCTACCACCGTGCCCGGGGTGACCACGCGCACGACCTCACGCGGGAACAGCCCTTTCTGCGGCTGGTCGCCCACCTGCTCGCAGATGGCCACGTGGTAGCCCTTATCGATCAGGCGGGAGAGGTAGTTGTCGACCGCGTGGAAGGGGATGCCGGCCATCGGCACGCGCGTCCCGCGGGCGACGTTGCGCCCGGTGAGGACAATATCCAGCTCGCGGGCAGCGATTTCAGCGTCCTGGTCGAACGTCTCATAAAAATCGCCCAGGCGGAAGAACAGGATCGCGTTCGGATACTGCCGCTTGATTTCCAGGTACTGCTGGCGAATCGGCGTGACGTCCTCAACCATGCAGTCATTCTAAATGCTTGGGGTTTTTTCAACAAGGGCCGTCAAAGAGAATGCGCGCGGCTAAAAAACCGTCCTTTTTTTGATTGCGCGTTTGAAACCCGGGACTTATAATCGAGTCACCTATATCCGCTCGAAAGGAGGAAACAATGGCTAGTGTAACGTACGATCATGTCTGGAAGAAATTTGGTGATTTTACCGCGCTCAATGATTTGAACATCCAGGTCGAGGATAAGGAATTCCTCGTGCTGGTAGGTCCCTCGGGATGCGGTAAAACGACGGCCCTGCGCTGTCTGGCCGGGCTGGAAGAGGTCTCCGGCGGCAAGGTGCTGATCGGCAACAACCCGGTCAACGATGTGGCCCCCAAAGACCGCGATATTGCCATGGTGTTCCAGTCTTATGCACTCTACCCGCACATGACGGTATTCGACAACATGGCTTTCGGCCTGAAGCTGAGGAAGGTGCCTAAGAACGAGATCAAAACCCGCGTGGAAGATGCGGCCAAGATCCTGGGCATCGAGCAGCTGCTCAAGCGCAAGCCGCGCGAGCTCTCCGGTGGCCAGCGCCAGCGTGTGGCGGTCGGCCGGGCGATCGTGCGCGAGCCAAAAGTGTTCCTCTTTGACGAGCCGCTCTCGAACCTGGACGCCAAGCTGCGGGTCCAGACCCGCGCCGAGATCAGCAAGCTCCACCAGCGCCTGCAGACAACTTTCATCTATGTTACCCACGACCAGACCGAGGCGATGACCATGGCCTCGCGCATCGCGGTGATGAACAAGGGAGTGCTGCAGCAGCTGGACACCCCGCAGAACCTGTACGACAGGCCGGCCAACCTGTTCGTCGCCGGTTTCATCGGCTCGCCGGCGATGAACTTCTTTCCCGCCCACCTGCGCAAAGAAGGCAGCAGCTTGTGCGTGGACCTGGGGAGCGCCGTCTTGAACGTGCCCGAAGACCGCACGGCAACCTACATGCCTTACGTCGACCGCGAGGTGATCTTCGGCATCCGCCCGGAAAACATCCACAACCCGCTGTTCGTCCCGGCCGGCATCCATGCCGAACCGGTAGAGGCCAAGGTGGACGTCACCGAGCTGATGGGCAATGAAATCCTGCTCTACCTGGTGACCGGCGACAACCAGTTTGTCGCCCGCGTCGACCCGCGCACCCGCTTTACCATGGGTGAAAAAGTCCAGGTGGTCTTCAATATGGATAACTTCCACCTGTTCGACCCCGCGACCGACCGGGAGAACCCGCAGGCCGTCCGCTAGCCGGAGCTGGACTACCTTCAAACCAGGGGGGCGCACCCGTCCGGGTGCGCCCTAACTTCATTCTCTATCCGGCCCGCTGCACCATTTGAAGAGCCGCGGGGTTAATCAAGCAGGGCATCAAGGTTCAACGGGAGGCGGTATGCAGTATCCATGGAAGTCGGCATTCGTTACTGGTGGGTCCAGCGGGATTGGTCTGGCGATCTCCCGCAGGCTGGCGGAAGCGGGATGCAGCGTCTGGATTCTCGGGAGAGACCAGGCCCGGCTGGATTCGGCCGTCGAGGATATCCGCGCGCACGCCGCCAGTAAAGAGCAGCGCTTTGTTGGGCTGTCCGCGGATGTGTCGGATTACGCGCAGGTTACCGCTGCGCTTTCGAAGGTAGAGGACGCGGTGGGGACTCCCGAGCTGCTCGTCACCTCAGCCGGCGTCGCCCACCCGGGCTATGTGGAAGAAATCCCCATCGAGATCTACCACGAGATGATCGAGATCAACTACCTCGGGACGGTGCATGCCGTGAAGGCTGTACTGCCGGGGATGCTCAAGCGGGGAAGCGGGGCAATCGTGACCATCTCTTCGGGCGCGGGATTTTTGCCCATCTTCGGTTACACGGCGTACGGGGCCTCGAAATACGCAATCCGGGGGTTCACCGATATTCTGCGGATTGAGCTGAAGCCGAAGGGCATCCAGGTGGCGATCGCTTACCCGCAGGACGTCGATACCCCCCAGCTGGCTTACGAGAATAAGATCAAGCCGTTTGAAACCAAAGAAATCTCCGGGATGGGCAAAGCCATGTCCGCGGACGTTGTTGCCCGCGAGATTCTGGACGGCGCTGCCCGCGGCAAATACATGATCGTCTCCGGTTTCGAAAATCGAGCTGCGCACCGACTGACCGAGCTTATTGGGGGGTGGACCTATCCTGTTTTCGATATGCTCGTCCGCGACGCGATCAAGAAAAAGGCCAAGCTGCAGTCAAAAGCGAACCCGACCGGGTAGAGTCCTGCCAGTGGATTCCAGGCCCCAGCTGAATCCGGCCCCACGGGCGCAGACCCGCGAGGCTTTTTGGGTTTCGGGCAGCGGCTGCAACCCATCCGAACCCGGTCCTGGTTTCCCCCACCCCCTGTCCGCCGGTAAATTAACGGCTTCCCTGGGCGGGGGCTGCCTGGACGGAGAGCTCTCCGGCGGCGGCGGTTGCCGGAGCGACGCGGCTGCCAGGAGGACCAGACTGATCCAGACCAGGTCGGATACCAGCAGGTGCAGCATCTGCAGCCAGATAGGCGCGAGCAGGTAAATGTTCAGGAGCCCCAGGCAAATTTGAACCGCGACACAAGCGATCAGAGCGGCGGCAAATTTACCCGCCAGGCCCTCTTTCTGCCGGTCCCGGGTCCGGAGGGCGAGGAATAGGCAGAAGGACCCGGTCACTATCGCCAGCAGCGGGTGGTAGATGCGCAGCCGGATCAAGAAATGGGCGGTGGGGGAGAAATCCTGCTGCACCCCCTGGGCGAGTGAAGCGGCTGGAAACAGCGTATCCCCGAGCGCGGTGATCGCTCCGGTGGCGGAAAGCAGCACCACCAGCGCCAGCGCGGCGACCAGCAGCGTGCTGTTGATCCCCTGGCGGCCCAGGCTGACCGGGTTTCCTCCGGAAGCCCACCAGGCGGTCAGGGTTATGGAGGCCACCAGCAGCAGGGTGTTGACCAGGTGGACGGCCACGCTCCCTGCCCGGAGGGCGGAATCGTTATTCGCCACCAGCTCCAGGAGCACCAGCCCGGCGCCGACGACCGCTTCGCTCAACGTGAACAGCCCCACCAGCCCCGCGCCCAGCCTGACCTGGCTCCCGCGCGGGTACGACCGCCAGGCCCAGATCACCAGCCCGACGGCGAACAAAACGCTCAACCCGCTCATGATCCGGTGGGTGAACTCGATCATCGTCGCGGCCTGGGCAGATTGGGGGATGACGACCCCGTTGCAAAGCGGCCAGTGCGCGCCGCAGCCCGCCCCGGAGCCCGAGGCGCGGACGTAAGCTCCCCAAAGGATCACCAGCAAAGTGTAGCCGAGCAGGCCCCAGCTGAAGGTAGCAAAACGATTT
>JAJYJF010000056.1:7899-9348 GCA_021796375.1 Chloroflexota bacterium
TCCCACCCCCCTACGACTGCCTTGCCTCCCATTCTTCGCGCAAGATCCCCATATAAATTAAATCCCAGCGCCGGCCATCGCGGTTGAGGAACTGGCGGAGGCGACCTTCCTCGACAAATCCGACCTTCAAATAGCTGCGAAACGCGCGCTGGTTGTATTCGAAGACATCCAGCCCGACCCGCTCCAGATGCAGGTAATCAAAGGCGTAGCGCAGCACCAGCCGCATCGCCTCGCTGCCGTAGCCTTTACCCCACAGGTCGGGTTCGCCGATCCCGATGCCGACGAAGGCGCTGCCGTGCTGCCATTCGATTCCATCCAGGGAGATGAAACCGATCAGCCGGTCCCCGGTCAGCGTGCGAATGCAGAAAAAAAAGCTTTCAGACCGGTTCTCTTCCTGCGCGAACAGCTCGCGCGCCCGGCTGGGCGGGAGCGGCTGCGCCGGGACCGAATCCAGCAGCCGGCTGTATTCCGTGTTGGAAGACCAGCGTGAGAGCGTCTCCGCGTCGTTTTCCACGTCCAGCGCTGCAAGCCGGATCCTCTCCCCGGCGAAGGTGAGCGGATTCATGCTGCGCCTTCTGCGCCGGCGGGCGTCGGCTGCCACTCTGCCCGCAGGATGCCGTAGATGAGCGCGTCCCAGCGCCGGCCTGCCCGGAGGATCTCCCTGCGCCGGCAGACTTCCAGCCTGAACCCGGCCTCTTCCAGCTGCTGGCGCCAGCTGACCGCGTATTCGAACGCGCTCGCCTGCAGCCGGTACAGGTTCAGCTCGTGGAAGGCGTATTGGAGCAGCGCCTGCAGGGCATCGGCTTCGTAGCCTGTCCCGCGGTCTTCCGGCCTGCCAATGGCCAAGGCCAGCGCAGCGTTGCTGTTGCTCCAATCGACCCATTCCAGGGACGCCAGCCCGATCAGGCGGTGCTCCGGGCGCTGATAGATGGCAAATCGGAAATGCTGGTGGGCGAACCTGGGATCGGCGGAGAACTTCTTCTTGATCTGGCTTCTGGAGAGCGGCCGGCCGATTTCGCGCTCGTAGAGATTCCAGTACTCCGGGTCCTCGGTCCAGGCGGCGATCGTGGCTGCATCGCGATCGAGGTCTAAAAACCCCAGGTCGACCCGTTTCCCCGCGAGCAGCTGCTGGATCATATGAAAATTATATCATCGCGGTAAAAATCCTGGACCTCGCTGGGGCGCCCCCCAAATGCTTGGCAGGATCACACCCCACCCCCAGCCGCGCCATCAAGGAGGGATAGGAACGCCAAAACTTGGGAGGCGCTTGGACTGGCGGAGGCGCCGGGTCCGCCAGCCCGAGCGGGGCATCTTACCCCGAATCGGGCGGTACTTGATCATCCCGCGAAGCTGAGGTAAAACTAGGCTAATCTTTCAGCCGAGGGAATATTGCTGACACAACGCTTTCCGGCGCTGGCCTCCCGGAACTTCCGCTTATTCTTATCAGGC
>JAJYJF010000057.1 GCA_021796375.1 Chloroflexota bacterium
CAGGATCGGCCTGACGACTTCCTCTTTCCCCAGGCTCGGTTCCTGATCGTCGATCCTGGCCAGCTTAGCCTGGTAGGCGGTCTGGTCGCCTTCCTGGCGGAGCTCAGCCGCGATCGTCCAGTACTCCTCAGGGACAAAAGCATCGATCTCGCGCTCGCGTTCCACGATCAGCCGCAGCGCCACAGACTGCACGCGCCCGGCGGAAAGCCGGCTGCGCACTTTCTCCCACAGGATCGGACTGATGCTGTAGCCCACCAGCCGGTCGACGACCCTGCGCGCCTGCTGGGCGTCCACCAGGTCCATGTCGATTTTGCGCGGGTGCGCGAAAGCATCTTCGATCGCGGTTTGGGTGATCTCATGGAAGACCACCCGCTGCGAGAGCTTCGGCTCGATCGCGGCCGCTTCCATGAGATGCCAGGCAATCGCCTCGCCTTCGCGGTCGGGGTCGGTCGCCAGGTAGATCTCTTCGGCGTGTTTGGCCAGGTCTTTGAGCTCTTTAACCACCTGGCGCTTTTCGTTAGGGACCCGGTAGCGCGGGGTGAAATTGTTCTCGACGTCCACGGAGAGGTTCGAGCGCAGCAGGTCGCGGACGTGGCCGACCGATGCCCGCACGGTATAGCCTTTGCCTAAAAAGCGTCCAACCGTCCGGGCCTTCGCGGGCGATTCGACGATCACCAGCTTGCCGCGCCGCCCGCGCTTGCCGTTGTTTTCCGGAGGCTGCAGCCCTTCGTGTGCTTCCGTACGCCCAATCCGGTAGAGTTTGGTCCCGCATACCGGGCAGGTCCCCTGCGTGACCGGAGAGCCAGCCGCGTTAAACCCCGCCTGGGGGTTCAGGATTTCCCGCTTCGATTTGCACTTTACACAGTATGCTTCCAAGTTGATTCTCCTTAGAAGGGGGTTCGAAGGACGCCGGCCTGGCCCGCCGGAAGCCGGCCTAGAGCAGTTCCTGCCGGTTAGCTTTCTTCAGCTGGCTGACCGCCAGCCGCACCTGCTGGGCCGATTCTTTGGTGCAGACCAGCAGCGCGTCCCCGGTATCGATCAGCACCAGGTCTTTCACCCCGATGGTGACAATCAAACGGCCCGAGCCGTCGTTGAAGACCAGCGATCCCGAGGTGCCGATGCCGATGTGGTCGGCGCCTACGATAATATTTCCGTCTTGATCCGCCGGGATGACGTCGAAGAGGCTGTCCCAGCTGCCAACGTCGTTCCAGCCGAGCCCCTTCGCCGGGAGCACCACGACCCGCTCCGCCTTCTCCATGATGCCGTAGTCGATGGTTTCGCTCTTGATCGCGGGCCAGATACGGCTGAGCGCCTCATCCCGGGCTTGGGTATCCCAGGCCTGCGATAGTTCCGCCAGTTTTCCGAACAGGTCGGGCATCAGCCGCTGGAATTCTCCCAGGATCCGATCGACCCGCCAGATGAACATGCCTGAGTTCCAATCGTAGTCTCCTGATTGTAGCATAAGTCTCGCGTTTGCTTCATCAGGTTTTTCTTTAAATGAAAGAACCTCGTAAGCCTCCATGCCCTGATACTCGCCGGCCGTCTTTCCGCGGTGGATGTAGCCGTACCCGGTGGACGGGTAGGTCGGCGAGATCCCCAGCGTCACCAGGTTGCCCTGCCGGGCGATCTCATCCGCGGCGATCAGCAGCCGGCGGAACTTTTCCTCATCCTGGATAAAATGGTCGGCGGTCAGGATCGCCATGGTCGCCTCGGGATCCCGCTTCTGGAGGGCGACCGCGGCCAGCCCGACGACGGACGCCGTTCCGCGCGGCATCGGCTCGAGCAGGTAGTTCTCCGCGGGGATCTCCGGCCACTGCTCCCGCAGCTTCGCGGCCTGGTCCGCCACGGTCACCACCAGGATGTGGTCCGGGTCGAAAACGCCTTCCAGCCGGTGGATCGCGACCTGAAAGAGCGTGTGCTCTCCGAACAACCTCAGCATCTGCTTGGGGCGAGACTTCCGCGAAAGCGGCCACAGCCGGGTGCCCCCCCCTCCGGCCATGATGACTGCAAAATAATGCTCGTTCATAATCCTCTAAGCCTCGACCTCATAATTTTCGGGCTTTTCGCGGGCGGAGACGTAGAACATCGGTCCCACCTGCCGCGCTATCCCCTTCAGCTCCATGATCGTCAGTGTAGCAGAGACAATTTCGATTGGCAAGCCGGTCAGCAGCCGGATCTCGTCCACATGCCGCGGCTCCTTGCCCAACTGCGCGTACAGCTGCGCCTCGACCGGGTCGGCCGGGAGCGCCGCGCGCGCGGTGCGCTTCTCGGGGATCAGCCGCAGGTTCAGCGCGTCGAGGATATCCTCCGGCCGCAGCAGGGGATGAGCGCCCTGCTGGATCAGCCGGTTGGCTCCCACGCTTTGCGGGGCGTGGATCCCCCCGGGGACCGCGAACACATCCCGCCCCTGCTCCCCGGCAAAGGTCGCGGTGATGAGCGCGCCGCTCGTCTCCCCGGCTTCGACCACCACCACGGCCATGGCCAGCCCGGAGATAATCCGGTTGCGGGGCGGGAAATTCACCCCGTCCGGGGGCGTGCCGGGCGGGTAGTCGCTGATCAACGCCCCCTGCGCGGTGATTTTCTCCGCCAGGCGCTGGTTTTCCGGCGGGTAGATTCGATCCACGCCGCTGCCCAGGACGGCAAAGGTCCGCCCGCCAGCTTTGAGCGCCGCCTCGTGCGCCACCGCATCCACGCCGCGCGCCAGCCCGCTGACCACCACCACCCCCTGCGCGGCGAGGAAGCCGGCGATTTCCTCAGCCACCTGCCGGCCGTACACCGTCACCCGGCGGGTGCCGACGACGGCCACCGCCCAGCCGTCCTCCGGGAGCAGCTTCCCACGCAGGTAGAGCACGGGCGGCGGCTGGTCGATCTCTTTGAGCCGCGCCGGGTAGTCCTCGTCCAGGCGGGTAAGCACCTGGATCCCCTTTTTCTGGATCTGGTCCCAGGTAAGCTGCAAATCCACCCCGGCGCGCACCTGCAGGACGTTCTCCGCGACCTTCGCGGGCAGCCCGGCAGCCTGCAGCCCTTCCAGGGGCGCCTGCCATGCCACGGCGAGATCCCCGAAATAATCGAGCAGCCCCTGCATCCGGACTGCGCCGATGCCTTTCACCAGGTTAAACCCCACCCAGTACGCGCGCGGGTCCATGCCTTTTCGCGGTTACTCCCAGCTCTGCGGGCGGACGGTCATCCGCCGGTCGCTCACATCTACCCGCAGGATCACTTCCTCGATCGCCGGCAGGAGGAGCTCAGCGCCCTCCGCCGGCCTGACCACGTACACGTCGTTCGCGCCGGTCTCCAAAATCTGCTCGAGGACGCCCAGCGGTCTCCCCGCTTCGTCGACCACCTGCATGCCGATCAGCTGGTGATAATAATACTCCCCCTCCTCCAGGCCGGGCAGGCGGCTGCCCTCGATGCACACCTCCAACCCGCGCACCAATTCCGCGGCACCGCGGTCGGCGATGCCCTCCAACCGGACGAGCAGGGCTTTATCGGCCTGCCGGACCCCGGCCAGCTGGTACGGCCGGCGCTCGCCTCCCACGTACACCACCCGCCCTTTGCGCAGGCGCTCCGGGAAGTCCGTCAGGATCTCCATACGGATTTCTCCCTGCACGCCGTGCGGCCGGAGCAGCCGGCCGACCATCAAAAATACAGGCTCGCTTGACGGCTGCGAGCCTGGTTTGGGGTCTTCTGATCCGGACGAGGAGGCGGCTTGAGGATTCATCGGGGTTCGATGACATCCAGCATGACCTGCTTCCCCTCCCGGGCAGCGGCCACCCTCAGCAGGATGCGCATCGCGTTGGCAACCCGCCCGCCTTTCCCGATCACCCGTCCCATGTCCTCTTTGGCCACCCGCAGCTCCAGGTGAACTTTTCCCGTCCCGCGGGTCTGGTTCACCTGCACCTGGGTCGGATCGTCAACCAGCGAGCGGGCGACGAACTCGATCAATTCTTTCATGGGGCTTTCCTTTCTCTATCCAACCGGATATCCCAGTAAAACGGCAGCCCGTCCAACGGTTTCGACCGTTAAGGAATGCCGGCTCAACCGCACTCGAGACGGAGGAGGTGCGGCAGCGGGTTAATGGCTTTCAGCGGCGCGGGTCTTCGGATTAACCTGGCGCTTGGCGTAATAGTCTGCCGCCTCCGCCTGAAGGGCTTCTGCGGGCTCGCCAGCCTTGAGGCGGGCGAAACGGTCCATCAGGCCGACGCTGTTGAAAAGCTTGACCACCGACTCGCTCGGCTGGGCGCCGTTTTTAAGCCACTCGAAAATCCGGTCTTCTTTCACGTTGAGCGTGTGAGGCTGCGTCCGCGGATTGTAGAATCCCAGAATTTCCAGAAAGCGGCCATCGCGCGGGGATTCCTTCTCCGCAGCCACGATGCGGTAGCTGGGCTGGCCTTTCAGGCCGACGCGGCGTAAACGAATACGAACCATGGGGTTGATCTCCTCTTGCTATGATTGATAGATTTGTCGATTATCCGCCCGCCGGGCGCAAGAGGCTGAGGGAGCGCTGAAGGGGCGCGACCTCTCAGGCACGGGCTGCGGGTTAGCCAAACAAGCGGGGCATACCGCGCCCGCCGGTTTTTTGAATAGATTTGAACATCCGCTGCGCGTCGCGGAACTGTTTGAGGGTCCGGTTGACGATGGTCACATCCGTCCCCGAGCCGCGCGCGATCCGCCGGCGCCGGCTGGCGTTGAGGATATCCGGGTGGCGCCGCTCCTGGGGTGTCATCGAATCGATGATGGCTTCGGTGATCTTCAGCTGCCGCTCCGCATCGCGCGGGTCCACCGAGCGGGCCGCCTGTCCCAGGTTGCCAGGCAGCATCTCGAGGATCTGGCTGATCGGGCCCATCTTTCTTACCTGGCGCAGCTGCTGGGCAAAATCTTCCAGCGTGAACTGCCCGGACATCATTTTCTCGGCCTGGGCGCGGGCGGTTTTTTCGTCGTAGGTCGATTCCGCTTTCTCGATCAGCCCGAGCATGTCGCCCATCCCCAGGATCCGCGAGGAGAGCCGCGTGGGGTTGTAAGCCTCGAGCGCGTCCAATCCTTCGCCCACCCCGAGGTATTTGATGGGCACGCCGGTGACGCTGCGGATCGAAATCGCGGCGCCGCCGCGCGCGTCGCCGTCCATTTTGGTCAGGATCAGCCCGGTCAGGGAAACGTTATCGCGGAAGCCCTCCGCGACGTGCAGGGCCTCCTGCCCGATCATGGCATCCACCACGAGCAGCGTCTCCGCGGCCGGCGTCCGGTGGGTGATCCCTTTCAGCTCTTCCATGAGCGCGTCGTCGAGCTGAGACCGGCCGGCGGTATCGATGATGAGAACGCTCACCCCGCCCTTCTGAGCCTGGTCAAAAGCCCGCCTGGCCAGATCAGGCGGCTTGACCCCGGCCTCGTAAAATACGGGGACGCCAACCTTCTCGCCCAGCGTCTGCAGCTGCTTGACCGCCGCCGGGCGGTACGGATCCGCCGCGACCAGCATCACCCGCTCCCCCTGCGAGCGCAGGATGCGCGCCAGCTTGGCGGCCGCGGTGGTCTTCCCCGAGCCCTGCAGGCCGACCAGCATAAAGACCCGCGGCTTCGGGCCGAGCAAGTTCAACCGGGCCGGCTCGCCCAGCGTGGCGATCAGCTCCTCGTTAACGATTTTAATGACCTGCTGGGCGGGATTCAGAGCTTTGGATACCTCGGCTCCCACCGACCGCTCGCGCACCCGCTTGATAAAATCCTTCACCACCGAGTAGTGAACGTCTGCCTCAAGCAGCGCCATGCGGACTTCCCGCATCGCCGAATCGACATCTTCCTCGGAGAGCTTTCCGTGGCGGCGAAGGTTTTGGAAAACCTGGTTCAGGCGGTCGGTTAAATTCTCGAACATCCCCAGCAAAAATCCCAGACGCTATGTCTTTAACGGATGGATTTTAGCCCGGATAAGACGAATGGTCAAGGGAATGATTTAACATCTGGGGGAAGGCGGCAGGAAATCACCGCCTTCCCCCAGCCTGCGAGCTGAGCTTGAGGAACAGCCCGCTACGGATTGGCTGACGCCGGCATGGTTCCCAGCGTCACCTGGATGTTCTCCGTCTTGTTTCCACGCACCACGGTGAGGGTTACCTTATCTCCGGGTTTGTGGCTGTTGAGGAACAGGCCCAGATCCGAATCCTGGACCAGTTTTTGGTTGTTGACGGCGGTGATGACGTCATTTGCCTGCAGACCGGCTAGATCCGCCGGAGATCCCGGGACGATATTTCCAATCAGCGCACCCTGGGTCTGGCTTATGCCCAGCTGCGCGGCGATCGCCGGGTTGAGCGGCTCGTAGGTGATCCCGAGGTACGGGTGATTCACGTGACCGGTTTTGATCAGCTGGTCGGCGATCGGCTTGGCGGTTGCGATGGAGATCGCAAATCCGATCCCCTGGGCCTGCACGCCCGGTTCCGCCTGCCCGGCGACCAGCGTATTGATCCCAATGACCTGACCGGAGAGGTTGATAAGCGCCCCGCCTGAGTTGCCCGGGTTAATGGGCGCGTCGGTCTGGATCAGATCGTAGAGGAGCGGACCGCCGGTGCTGCTGGATGAACTGCTGCTCGGCTCCTGCACCGACCGGCCCAGCGCGCTCACCACACCTGCCGAGACGGTAGGTCCCCCGGCCAGCGCGAGCGCATTGCCGATCGCAACCACCCAGTCGCCCACCTGCAGCTGGCTCGCATCCCCCAGTTGGGCTACCGGCAGGTTGCTCGCGCTGATCTGCACGACTGCCAGGTCAGTTTGCGGATCCGTCCCGATCAGCTTGCCCGGAAAGGACCGTCCATCCGGGAGGGATACCAGCAGGCGCTGCGCTCCAGAAACCACATGGTAATTGGTCAGAATGTGTCCCTGGCTGTCAATAATGACGCCCGAACCCACGCCAGCGGGGGTGGTAAAGGGCTGGTTGAACTGCCCGATCTGGACCTGCTCGTTGGTGATCTGCACGATGGCGGGCTTTACTTTGCTTGCTACCTGCTGGATTGCGGTGGCGAAATTTCCCAGGCCCACCGGCGCCGAGGCCGCCGCCGGCGCGGATGTGGCGGTCGGCGAAACGGCTGTAGACCCAGCCTGGGTAACGCTCCCGGTGACAGGGATCCCGGCGTTGGCAGGTAGAACTGTTGAAGGCGTGCTAGCCGTGGGAGCGGCCAGCGGGGTCTGACTATTTGAACTGGTTAGCTGCCCGGTCGATGCCGAGCAGGCGGTCAGCGTGAGAGCGATGATCCCGATCACGCTGAAAATGGTTATACGAGTGCGCAACATATATTATGTCCTCCAATAAGCGACGAGTAAACCTGATTCTTCTTTGGGGTGAGAACCTCGGACATTCCTCACGGCCAGGAGCACCTGCTTCCGGCTGTGTTCTCTACGTCCCCGCTGATTTATTTATAGCACATTTATATGACAAGCGAGTGAAAGATCGATGAAACGCGGGCGCTACCAGACCCCCGGCAGGAGCCTCCATCTAGTCCGCGCCGCGAAATCATCGTACCCGGGCAGCTCCTGGCGGAGGGTCCGGTCCTCAAGCGAAGTGCGCAGGACGAACAGGACGGCAGCCAGGAAGCCCGGGGCGAGCGCCCACAGCGAGCCGAGCAGGCAGGGCGTCGCAAGCTGGGTCAGGATCGACCCGGCGTAACCCGGATGGCGCAAGAACCGGTACGGACCCCCTGTTTCGACCCGGTGGCCGCGTTCGACCTGGATGCGGACCAGGCTGGTGAAAAATGGGTTCGAGGCCATCGCCCACAGAAAAATGCCGTGCCCGAGGAGGACAGCACCGAGCCCAACCAGGTGGATGCCGGGCGGGAGATTCTTCGTCCAGCCGAAACGAACGTCGAACCCCGCCAGCAGCCATTCGCAGATCATCAAGCCCCCCACGGCCACCGAGAGGACCCGGTCCCAGCGTTTGGCGCCCGCCTGCCGCAGGCTCTTCCCGCGCTCGTCGAGCAGGTCCGGGTGCTCGCGAGCCAGGAGGACCGGCGGCGCGACCATCAGGATCAGCAGGATTCCCATGAAAACCCAACCCCAGATCCAATCCAGCCGGCCGGCCGAGCCGAACAAGATCAGCCCGTACAGGGCCAGCCCCAGGATGGACCGGACTGCCCAGCGATAAATCGCCCCCTGGGCGCGGCGGGTCGGTGGTGCGGGGATGGGATTCAAGGGCTGTCCTCAGAGACGAACGACCGCCGCGGAGCTGGGAGAAGGAGCCGGCCCGGCTGCCGCGGTCTTGCGGGGCGGCCGGGAGGATGGGCAAAGTATCTGATCAAGGCTGCCAGGGAAGCAGTGCGAAGAACAGCGGCCCGGACGCGCCTCCCGTCAAAAGCCAGATCTCGGGCGGCGCTGGCATCGGCAGCCGCCAGGCACTCGAGCCCCAGATCCGACGCGGCGCGCGGGATTGCACCGATGAGCCGCCTTCATTTTTTCCGCATCGCGATCAATTCATTCTCGATCGCGCGCGCCAGCTCGACCGGCTCGTCCGTCCCGAGCAGGACGGCGCTGCCGTTCCGAAGGTCAATTTCCACCACCTGGCTGCCAGCGAGGTTATACAGGGTTGTGGAAGTCGCGATGTCCGCCGCGAGTTTGCGCGGCCGGGTGATCTCCGCCACGCACAGGTTTTCGATTTCCGAGAGCGGGATCGTGCGCCGGATAAAGCCAAATCCGTAGCGCAGGCCGATTTTGCTCGCGCTGACCTCGATGGTCAGGGTTAAAAAGTTGGTAAAAACAGCCGCCAGCAGCACGTAGAGGATGACCGCTTCCCAGGCGTATTGGGTTGAAACGACCATCAGGATGGCTACGAAGAGGAAAAAAACCAGGATGGCTGCAAATAGAAAGCTGATTTGGGTATGCCGGTAAGATGAGCTCATGGCAGGATCTGGGTCTCGTTGGCGCGCGCGGATATTCTACCCATTCCGGCGCGCGCCACTTTCGGACTATTGGCCGTATCCGCGTCCCTCGATATAGTTTTCCAACTGCTCGATGGTCATTTCCCGGCTCGATATGGTCGCCTTCACCACATCCCCGATGGAAACGAGCCCGGCAAGCTTGCCATTCTCCAGCACGGGCAGGTGGCGGATGCGCCGGTAGGTCATTAAATTCATGCATTCCTCAATCGTATCGCCCGGGCGGACGGTGATGACCTCTCTCGTCATGTGCCCGGCGACCGGCTCATCGATGATGCACACACCGGTGCGCGCAATCTCCTGGACGAAATCGCGTTCGGAGATGACGCCCACCATCCGATCTCCGTCCATCACGATGAGAATGCCGACGTCCTTATCCGCCATCTCGGTCAA
>JAJYJF010000058.1 GCA_021796375.1 Chloroflexota bacterium
ATTCAACCCGATCGATGGAAACTCCTACCTGGCGAAAATGTATGAGGGCTGGGCGGGATCCTGGCAGTTCACCCTGCCTTTTACTGCGAACCCCGGATCTGGAAGCTACCTTTTTTTATATTATCTGTTCCTGGGACATGTGGCCAGATGGCTGCATCTGCCGCTGTTGTTTGTATTTCACTTCGCCCGCGCGGTCGGAACGCTCCTGATGGTATTGAGCTCTGCCGCCTTCTGGCGGCGCGCATTCTCAAAGCCCTCCCTCCAGCGGGATGCATTCTTCCTCTCCAGCTTCGGCGCCGGGCTGGGCTGGCTGGCCTATCCACTATTTTCGCGGTTAACACCGGATTTATGGGTTGCCGAAGCCTATCCGATCCTGGCGGCGTATGCCAACCCGCATTTTCCGCTGGCAATCGCCATCCTGCTGTGGATTTTCACCTGGGCTTTGGAGCCGGGCGGGCCCAGGACCTGGGCGGTCGTTGGAGCCGCCAGCTTCATTCTCGGCCTGCTCCTGCCGTTCGGGGTGGTGATCGCCGGCGCCGTCCTGGCGGTCCTCTTCGTCTGGAAAGCGCTGGCAAAACACGACCTGGATTTGCTGGCGTACCTGATCTCCGCCGGCGTGATGGGAGCGATCCCCATCCTCTACGAGCTGTACCAGACGCAGGTCAATCCCACGCTGGCGGCCTGGAACGCACAAAATATTACCCCAGCGCCTGCCCCGGTTGATTTCGCGATCGGTTTTCTCCCGGCGATCCTGCTGGCGCTCACAGGGATCCTCCGCAAGGGGAAATTCCAGGAGCCCGGTGAAATCCTTCTGGCTGGGTGGGTTCTGGCCGGTCTGGCGCTGGTTTACCTGCCCCTCAGCCTGCAGCGCAGGTTTATGATCGGATGGATGATCCCCATCAGCGGGTTGGCTGCACTCGGGCTGGACTTAATCCGCGAAAGGGGCGCGCGTCCCGCGCGGATCGTTCTGGCTGCGTGCCTGATGGTATCGGTCATCACACCCATGATGGTAATTCTCTCCAGCGCGCACGCCATCCAGACCCGGGATCCGGCAGTTTATCTCATGCCGGGTGAAAAAGAGGCCTTCGAGTGGATCCAGACCTCCACCCCGCCGAATTCCATCATCGCTGCCGCTCCAAAAACTGGCCTGCTCATCCCCGCCTACACCGGGCGGCGGGTGATCTATGGGCATCCATTTGAGACGATCCAGGCCGAAAAAGAAAAAACCTGGGTTGAAAACCTCTACCAGACCGGCGGAGATGGCCCGGCCCTCAGCCGGCTGATCTCATCCCGGCCAATCGATTATGTGTTTTTCGGTCCAAGAGAAGCCCAGCTTGGAACGCTCACCCCCGTGCCCGGGCTGCTCAAGGTCTATGATGCGGACGGCGTCCAGATTTACCGCCATATCCAATAGGCTCCAGGCAGGGTGGTTGCTGCTCCTGCCGGTTCTCTTTTTGATTCCATCCCTGGGCAGCTACTGGCTGGCGCCGAACTCGCAGTACTCCGACCTGCTCATCGCGCACCTGCCGAACGCGATCACCCTGCGGGATGCGATCCTCCACTACCACCAGGTGCCGCTGTGGTCGTCGGCGATTTTGAGCGGGTATCCTTTCGCGGCGGATCCGCTCTCGGGTTTGTGGTATCCACCGGGTTGGCTGGCCGTCATCATCCCTCCCCCCTGGGGGTTTAACCTGAGCTTGCTGCTCCACCTGGTCGCCGGCGGTCTGGGGCTGGCCCTGTTTCTGAGACAGGAGGGGATCTCGCAGATTGTGGCCATGACGGCGGGGGTTCAATTTATCGCCCTCCCCAAGACGATGGCGCATATCGGCGCCGGCCACATCACGCTGGTTTATGCGGTCTGCTGGACCCCGTGGCTGCTCTGGTCAGAAGTTCGGGCGAGAGGCGGTCGTTCCTCCCGGGGGCTGAGCGTGCCGCTCGGCGTGGTCCTTGGGCTGATCGCCCTCGCGGACATCCGCTGGATTGTACCGTCCGGGCTGCTCTGGCTGGCGTATAAGGCGTACCGGTGGATGGCCCCGCGGCACGATCCCGCCACGGGGACCGGTCTCCCCGGCCCGGACAGGCGCTGGCAGAAGCTGGTCCTCTCGATCGCCCCGGAGGGTGGGCTCGCGCTGCTCATCGCCGCGCCCTTGCTGCTTCCGCTCCTCCAGTACACCGGGTTGTCGACCCGGGCTCAGATGACCGCGGCGGATGCGCTGACCTATTCGCTCCCGCCTGGACGCCTGCTGGGGCTTTTCTTCCCGACCTTCGGCGGCTCCGCCGAGTGGGTGCTCTACCTCGGTGGGGGCGGCGCCGCGCTGCTGATCTACTGCCTGGCGAACCCGCGGCTGCGCAGGATGACCGCCTTCTGGTGGGTGGTCCTCGCCGCCTCCCTCCTGCTTTCGCTGGGGGGGTATCTCCCCGGCTTGAGGCTGGTTTTCAGCCTGCCGGGTTTGAATTTGCTGCGCGTTCCCAGCCGGTTCCTGTTCCTGACGGGTTTGAGCGCTGTCTTGATCAGTGCTCGGGCGATCGAGGATCTGCTTCAAAAAGCGGATGGGGACCGAGCGGCGGGCAAGGAGGCAGGCGGGCTGGTGGTGCTCGTTACCGGTGCTTTCTTCCTGTTCCTCGGCGCGGGGTTGTATTTTATAACCCGGGCCTGGAGCTTTCTGTGGGGTGGTCTGGCGGTCTTTACCGGCGTCCTGCTGGTGCTGTCGCTGAACCGGAGGGTGTTTAAACCGCGTACGTGGATCTGGATTTTCCTGGCTTTTGCCCTGGTGGACCTGAGCGTGGTGAACCGGATGGACCTGCGCTTCGCCGCTCAACCCCCGGTCCCGCCCGGCTTTGGACAGGTCGAAGCGCAGATCTCCAAAGATGTGGATGCTTACCGCATCTACTCGCCTTCGTACAGCGTACCCCAGGAGCTGGCGGCCGCAGACGGGCTGCAGCTCGCGGATGGGATCGACCCGCTGCGCCTGAAAAGCTACGACGCCTTCATGCAGGAGGCGACCGGCGTGCCGGAGATCGGCTACAGCGTCACCATGCCGCCGTTTGCGAGCGCCATGCCGTCTACCGACAACCGCGACTACCGGATGGATCTCAAGCAGCTCGGGCTGCTCAACGTCAAATATGTGATCTCTGCCTTCGACCTGCCCGAGCCGGGGCTCACCCTGCTGGGTAATTTTGAAGGGACCCGGTTATATCAAAATGAGTACGCCAGGCCCAGGGCGTGGGTCGCGCCTTCGGCTGAGCGGTACGGCACCACCGCCAGCCAGATCGAGAGCCTGGCATGGACCCCCAACCGCATCACCATTCAAGCTTCCGGGCCGGGCTTCCTGGTCCTTTCGGAGATCAGCTATCCGGGCTGGGAGGTGAAGATCGACGGATCGCCGGCGGCGATGACAACCGCGGGAGAAATCCTGCGCGGGGTGGAGCTGCCGGGGGGCAGCCACCGGGTGATTTTTGAATACCGGCCCGCATGGCTCCTGCCGGCCGCTCTCCTGGCGGGGGCTGGCTGGCTGATCGGCCTTCTGCGCATAGCCATTTATTATCGATAGCCAGGGAACATGCCAGTCACCAGAACCGAAAAAAAGTGGATATTAATCTTCGCGGCTGCCGTGGCGGTGATCACGACAATCCCTTACTGTGTCGCATCCGCTCGCTCGGGTAGCGGGTACGTGTTCACGGGTTTCCTCTTCGGCCTCGAGGATGGCAACTCGTACATCGCCAAAATGCTCTCCGGCGCGGTGGGAGCCTGGCTTTTTCGATCGCCGTACACGGCATATCCCCAGAACGGCATTCTGGCATTCTTCCCCTACCTCCTTCTGGGGAAGCTGGCTGCACCCCCCGCAGAGCACGAGCAGCTGGTGGCTCTGTTCCAGATCTTCCGGGTGGCGGCGCTCAGCCTGGATATTTATGCGACATATTTTTTCATCGCCAGGTTTATCCGCCGGCCGGGCCTGAGAAAGCTGGGGACGTTTTTCGCCGTCCTGGGAGGCGGCCTGGGGTGGCTGCTCGTGCTGGCCGGCCAGAGCAGCTGGCTTGGATCCCTTCCCCTGGAGTTTTATTCCCCGGAGACGTTTGGGTTTTTAGAGATTTACAGCCTCCCGCACCTCGCCGCGGCCCGCGGACTGCTCTTCCTGTCGTTGGGCTTGTACGTCGATCTCATCGCCGCCTGGCAGGGGCTCCCTGACCGGCGGAGGCTGCGCGGATCTGCTCTGATCGGACTGCTGCTCCTCCTGACCGGCCTGTTCCAGCCGCTGACCGCGCTGATCGGCTGGATTGTAATCTGCGCTCACCTGCTCGCAATGATCCTGCGCGGTATCCACGAGAAAAAGCGGACCCCGTTGAATTTCTTGTGGGAGCGCTGGGCCCTCGTGCCCGTCTTTGCCATATCCGCGCCAATCATCGTGTACACCGGGATCGCTTCTCTAACGGACCCATACATGCAAGCCTGGACCACCCAGAATATCATCTTATCGCCGCACCCGCTGCAATACCTGGTCGCTTTCGGGGCGCTGCTTCCGTTCGCGATCGCCGGCGGGTTGGCGTATCTGCGGCAGGATTTTGAGATGGGCGCCCTGCTCGCCGCTTGGATGGTCCTGTTCCCGTTCCTGGCGTATTTTCCTTACAACCTGCAGCGGAGGCTGCCGGAAGGGATTTGGGTGGTCCTCATCACCGCGGCACTGGCCTTGATCGAAATCAGGAAGTCGGGCTGGGTCAGGGTCTCTCGATACGTCCTGGTGTTAGGGCTACCGTCGACCGTGTTGTTTTTCATGGGGTCGCTTTCCACCATTCAACAGCCTGCCACGCCGGTCTACCGGCCACGAGAAGAAATTCAGGCTTTCACCGCGCTGGCCAACATGGGAAAATCCGAATCGGTCGTGCTGGCCGCGTATGATACCGGGAACGCCCTCCCCGCCTGGGCGCCGGTAAAAGTATTGATTGGGCATGGACCGGAGAGCATCCACCTCAAGAAGCTGCAGCCCGAGGTGGACGCTTTCTTCGTCTCGAAAACCCCGGACTGCAACCGGCTTCTTCTGATCCACCAGTTTGGGGTGAAGTACGTATTCTGGGGCCCGCTCGAGCGCAAGCTTGGGGATTGGGATCCGTACACTTCGCCTTTTCTGAAGCTGGTGTACCAGAAGGGTGAATATTCTTTCTTCGCAGTGACCGACAAGGAGGGAGGATCTTGAAATTCGGGAGGAAAGTCCGGGCCGCTTTCACGCTTCCTTACCTGCCCGTGTGGCTCGTCCCGGTGATCCTGATCGGCCCGATCATCGTCACCGGGAAGGCGATCTTCTGGGGGACGCCGTTCCTGCAGTTCGCGCCCTGGCGGACCGCCGCGTGGGAGATCCTCAGCTCCGGCCATTGGCCACTGTGGGACCCGTGGGTCGGGATGGGGGCGCCGCTGGCAGCAAACTACCAGTCTGCGCTCTTCTATCCCCCGAACTGGCTTCTGCTTCTCCTCCAGGCGCTGGGTGGGAATGCCTGGCAGGCTTGGGGGCAGGCGGTCATCCTGCTCGCGCATCTCATCTGGGCTGGCTTGGGGATGGTCTATTTTACCCGGCAGCTGGGGCTCGGCAGGACCAGCCAGATGGTCGCGGGCCTGGCGTTTGGCTCCTCCAGCTATTTGCTCGATCGCAGCGGATTTTTGAGCATCAACACAGCGGCAGCCTGGGTACCCTGGGTGCTGGCCGGGGCGAACCGGATCCGCGGGCCTCAGCTGGTCGCGGCCACCCCTGGCAAACCAGAACGATTTCCCCGCTTCCTGCTGCTGGCCGGCGCCTTCGGGATGCAGCTGCTGACCGGACACGCCCAGATTTCCTGGTACACGGGCGTGTTCGCTGCGGCCTGGGTCGTCGTCTGGGGGGTGAGGCACCAGAATATCCGGTCTCTCCTGGGGGCGCTCGGGCAATTCTGCCTGGGAATCGGGCTCGCGGTGGGGATCGCGGCCATCCAGCTGGCGCCCACCGCCGAATTCCTGCTGCAATCGCAGCGGTCTTCCGCGGTGGGGATCGAGAACGCGCTGAATTACTCGTTCTGGCCCTGGCAGCTGCTGACCCTGATCGCCCCCGATTTTTTTGGCAGCCCGGTCCGGGGAGATTACTGGTTTAATGCCTGGTTCTGGGAAGATGCGGTCTACATCGGCCTGCTGCCGTTCATCGCCGGCGTTGCCTTCTGGATCAAAACGGTCCTCAAGCGGTCGCGAGGACCAGGGTCTCAAGCGAATGATCGCAAGGCGCTCAGCATCTTCCTGGGGATCGCCATCTTGGCGAGCTTCCTCATCGCTTTTGGCAGGTATACGCCCGTCTTCCCGTTTCTCTACCGCTACGTACCTTCGTTCAGCATGTTTCAGGCTCCCGCGAGGTTTTCTTTGCTGGCGGTGGTTTCGCTCGTCCTGTTAGGCAGCCTGGGGGTGGAATCCTGGACAGCGCCGGCCGGGCGGGCTCTATATTGGACGCGGCTGTCCCTGGCGGGCGCCCTGGCAATGCTGCTAGGCGCAGGCGCTGGATGGCTGGCAATTCAGGGCGTTCACACCACATTCATCCGCGCGCTGACGTTCACCGCGATCTGGGGGGCGGGAACCGCCGCGCTCAGCCTGCTTTTCCCCAAAACAAAGCCTTCCGCTTCTTCCTGGTGGCCCTGGGGAGTGGCAATCTTATTGGGCGCGGACCTGATCGCCGCTGGTTGGGGGGCTCAACCATCGATTAACCGCCAGTATTATTCTGCTCCACTTGAATCGATAGCTCAGGTTAAAAATCTGGTCGAGGATCAGCGCATCTTCATCGACCAACAATCCGAATCCAGCCTTCAATACAACCAGTATTTGCTGGTTAATAATTACAATCCCGGAAAAGATTGGTCGGGCTTTAAGGCTGCCCTGCTCCCGGATTCGAACCTTCTGTTTGGGGTCGCTTCCGCGAATAATTTTGATCCCCTCGTTCCCGATAATTACGCTTTCTGGCTGGAAAAGCTGAACGGGTTAAATCCATCCCAGAGAGGCGCATTCCTGCGGTTAATGGATGCCGGGGCGGTCGAAACCATCGACCCGCAAAATCCCTACCTACCGCATTTTGAACCCGTGAGCGGATCCGCTCGATTCCGGTGGGGCAGCTGCGCGAAAACTGCGGCGGACAACGCCCAGGCCTGGGACCTGCTCGCGGCGGAATTAGCGGATAAGTCCTCTCCGGAAGGCGTACCGGTGGTAATATTGGATAAAGCTAGTCAACTTGGTTCATCCAGCTGCTCGAGTAAGGGGGTTGCACGAATACATATTATCAACGAGAATTCAAATGGCGTGACGCTGCAGGTCGAGGCGGGGAGCCCAGGATGGCTGCTCCAGGCGGATACCTGGTATCCCGGGTGGGCGGCTGAGGTCGATGGGTTGAGCACGCAGATCTACCCGGCCGACGTGGCCTTCCGTGCGGTCAGCGTCCCGGCGGGGACACACCTGGTCAGGATTGAGTACCGGCCGTTGTCTTTTCGTCTCGGGGCAGCAGCCACCGCAACCTCGTTCTTAGGCTTAGCAATTTTGGGTTTATGCTGCGCACGAAGAAAACCGGATGGAAATCTCCCTGCATAGGATGATAAGGAGTATCGTGGGATGGAATTAACCGGAACGAATGTCCAGTTAATCACCGGGCGAGTGATGGAGAATCTGGAAAAGGTGATCGTCGGGAAGCGCCAGCCGATTGAGCTGATCATTATTGGCCTGTTGTGCCAGGGGCATCTGCTGATCGAAGACGTCCCCGGGGTCGGGAAAACGATGCTTGCCCGAAGTCTCGCGCGGTCGATGGGCAGCAGCTTCAGCCGGATTCAATTCACCCCGGATATGCTCCCCAGCGATGTGACCGGGGTTTCGATTTTCAACCAGGAGAACCGCCAGTTTGAGTTCCGCGCCGGGCCGATCATGGCCCAGGTGGTGCTGGCGGACGAGATCAACCGCGCAACCCCAAAGACGCAGTCAGCCCTCCTGGAAGCCATGGAGGAGCGCCAGATCACGGTGGATGGGATCACCCATTCCCTCCCCCGGCCCTTCATGGTCCTGGCAACCCAGAATCCCATCGAATACGAAGGCACATTTCCGCTGCCTGAAGCGCAGCTGGACCGCTTTTTGCTTCGGGTGCGGCTGGGCTATCCGAACCTGATGGACGAAATCCGCGTGCTGGAGCGCCAGCAGCTCCGCCACCCGATCGAAGACCTGCAGCCCGTGATCTCCACGGAGGAGCTGCGCGAGGTTCAGGAAGCGATCAAGACTGTTTTCGTCGCCCAGCCGGTCAAGCGGTACCTGGTAGAACTCACCCGCCAGACCCGCGATCACTCGGATATTTACCTGGGCGCAAGCCCGCGCGGCAGCCTGGGGTTGTTCCGGGCGGGTCAGGCGCGCGCCGCGATGGGCGGCCGGGATTACGTCCTCCCGGATGACATCAAGGCCCTGGCTGTGCCGGTGCTGGCTCACCGGATGGTGGTAAGCCCTTCCGCCCGGTTGAAAAACCTGACGGCCGATAAAATCGTCCAGGAAATATTGAGCAACCTGCCCGTACCCGGTGGGGACTTAAGCGGCAGCGATCTGCGGTGATCATTCGCCGGAATTTCTATGTGGTGCTCGCGCTGCTTGCCGGCAGCGTTCTAGCAGCCTCTATCTGGGGGAAGGATGTCTATTACCGGCTCATTTATCTCTGGGGCTTTCTGATTGCCAGCAGCTGGATCTGGACCCGGATTTCCCTGCGCGGGATCCGCCTGCGCCGCTTCGCGCGCACAACCCGCCAGCAGGTAGGCCAGATATTCGAAGAGCGGTTTGAAATCAATAACGAATCCAGATTCCCTCACCTGTGGATCGCCATCCAGGACCAAAGCAACCTGCCCGGTTCGGGCAGCTCGCGCGTGCTTTCCTGGATTGGCGGCCTTCAGCAGCGCTCGTATATTTCTTACAGCTGGCTGACCCGAAGGGGATTGTTTCAACTTGGCCCGACACAGATCTCCTCCGGAGACCTTTTCGGGTTATTCGGGGTCGAGCGCTTCCTCCAGGGGCACACCTCCCTTCTCGTAACGCCCTTCCTGGTGGAACTGCAGAGCTTCCCCAGCCCGATGGGGGCCTTGCCGGGAGGGCCGGCGCTCCGGCAGAAAACCCTCGAGGTAACCCCGTATGCTGCGGGCATCCGGGAGTACCTGCCCGGCGATTCGCTGAACCGCATCCACTGGGCTTCTACCGCCCGCCACGACCGGATGATGGTGAAAGAGTTCGAGCAGGATCCACAGTCCGATGTATGGATCTTTGTCGACGCCCAGGA
>JAJYJF010000059.1 GCA_021796375.1 Chloroflexota bacterium
CCATTACCGGTTTGCGGCCGCTCGAGTCGGGGCGGATCCAGATCGGACAGGAGGATGCTACCCGCTGGTCACCGGAAGAGTATATCGATCATAACGTTGCATTTATCACGGATGACCGCCAGCACGAGGGGTTGGTCTTGCAGTTCAGCCTGTCGCGCAACGCGGTCTTGAAGCAGGCCGGGAAAAGCCCTTTCTCGCGGCACGGATTATTGAACCGGACCGCCATCGATCGCTTTACTGAAACCTTAATCCAGGCTTTTCAGATTAAAGCACCCGGGGTGCAGGTATCCGCGGGCACGCTCTCGGGGGGGAACCAGCAAAAACTGATCCTCGGGCGCGAGCTGAGCACAAAACCGCCGCTCATTATTGCCAACAAACCTACTCGCGGTCTGGATATCGGCGCGGCGGCGAATATCCACCAGCACCTGATCGACGAGCGGGAGCGCGGGGCGGCCATCTTGCTGGTCAGCGCGGATCTGGATGAATTACTGGCCCTCTCGAACCGCATCCTGGTCATGTACGAGGGAAAGGCGATGGGGGAACTCCCCAAGGGCCAGGCCGATCCCGAGCTGATTGGCATGATGATGGCAGGGACGCCCCATCCAGCGGAGACATAAAGACGGGAGGTAGCTTCTTGGCCGCAGAAATAACCCGGAGCCGTTTATCCAGCGCAAAACGTATCTGGGACCAGCTGTTTCCAGCGCTGATTTCGATCGCCATCGCTTTCCTTGTCGGCGGCCTCCTGCTTCTGGCCAACGGCCGGGATCCGCTGGCGGCTTACGCGAGCTTGTGGGATGGGGCATTTGGCAGCTTCGGGCGCTTTACCGAAACGCTGGTCAAAACCACACCCTTCCTCATCCTGGCGATTGCCGTATCGGCCTCGTTCCGCTGCCAGGTGTGGAACATTGGGGCGGAAGGGCAGTTCATGCTTGGCGCGATCACCTCCACCTGGGTGGCCCTGACATTCTCATCCCTGCCCCTGGTCTTGCTCTTCCCCCTGACCTTCCTGGCGGCGATCGCTGGCGGGGCGCTGTGGAGCGGAATCGCCGGGGTGCTCAAAGCCTACCTGAACGCAAATGAGGTGATCACGACCTCGATGCTCAACTACATTGCCCTCTACCTGACGGCTTATCTGGTGAACGGGCCGATGAAGGATCCGCAAGGCTTTAACTTCCCGCAATCCCCGATGATTCAGGCTTCGCTGCAGCTGCCGCTCCTGTTTCCGGGGACGCGTTTGAACGTGGCGTTTTTGGTCGCACTGGGGCTGGTCGTCGTGGCGGCGGTTTTCTGGCGCAGCTCGCTTGGTTTTCGGACCGAAATTGTGGGCGCCAGCCGCCGGGTCGCCCGGTACGCTGGCCTGAACGTCAACCGCACCATTGTCTTCGTCTCCGTGCTGACCGGAGGCCTGGCGGGCATCGCCGGCTGGGGGGAGATCTTTGGCATCCAGTACCGTCTCATCCAGAACATCGCCACCGGATGGGGATCGCTGGCGATTGTCATCGCCTTGCTGGGCGAGCTGCACCCGCTGGGGATGGTTGTCTCCGCCTTCCTGTTTGCCTCATTGGTGGTGGGAGGGGACGCGATGCAACGCAATGCCGGGGTGCCGTTTGCCCTGGTCGACGTGATCCAGGGCATCGTCATCTTACTGGTCCTTTCCCGGTCGTATTTCTTTAAACGGAGCTCCGCATGAACCTCGGGTTGGTCACACCGGTATTTATCATCGGCATCCTCTCGGCCTCGATTCGCCTGGGAACGCCGATCCTCCTGGCCGCCCTGGGAGAAGTCTTTACCGAGCGGTCGGGGATCTTAAACCTGGGCCTGGAAGGGATCATGCTGATGGGGGCATTGATGGGTTTTCTGGGCACGTACTGGACGGGTGGGAACCGTGAGGCGGGCCTTCTGCTGGCGCTCGTCACCGGGATCATTTTTGGCTTGCTGATGGGCTTTATGAGCATCACCGCAAAAGTGAACCAGGTGGTTGCCGGGCTGGGAATCACCATCCTGGGCACGGGTCTTTCCACCCTTCTGTACCGCCTGTCCTTTGGGCTCCGCTCCCAGCCCCCGACCATCCAGATTTTTCCTGACCTGCCCATCCCGCTGCTCAGCAGGATCCCGGTGATCGGAACGATCCTCTTCAACCATTCGGCGATGGTGTACGCCGCGCTGATTCTGGTCCCCGTGGCCTGGGTGGTCCTTTACCGGACCCGCTTTGGCCTGGCCGTGCGCGCCGTGGGTGAAAACCCGGACGCGGTGGATACGCGGGGGATCAGCGTATCCGGCATGCGCTACGCGGCGGTGGTGATCGGCGGGGCGCTGGCGGGAGTAGGCGGGGCTTATCTTTCTATCGGCAGCCTGGGCGTGTTCTGGACGCAGATGACAGCCGGAAGCGGGTTCATCGCGGTTGCGGTTGTGGTTTTCTCCCGCTGGGATCCGGTCCGTTCGCTTCTCGGAGCGCTCGTTTTTGGCTTTGCCGGCTCGCTGCAGATCAGCCTGCAAACGCTGAGCGTGCCGCTGCCCTCAGAACTGCTCCTGATGCTCCCGTATGTCATCACGATCGTGGTTCTGGTGGGAGTTTCGCACCGCGCGGAGTTTCCGGCAGCGTACGCGGTTCCCTACCGCCGCGGCGGGGAATAACCGCACCCCGGGCTAATCGCCTTGAACAGCTCAGATAAAGGAACCCATGGACCTTGTTATCCGAAACGGCATTGACGATATCCATTACCAGCCCATCGAGGTTGGGATCCAGGATGGGAAGATCCAGGCCATCGCCGGGGAAGGTCTGCCTTCCGGCGCGCAGGAGATTGACGCCGGAGGGGGGATCGTCTCGCCAGCCTTTCTGGACCCACACTTCCACTTAGAAAATGCCCTGATCTGGCGTGATCCGCTCAATACGAGCGGAACCCTGGCCGAAGCTATTGAACTCTACGCCAGAATCAAGCGGGAAATGCCCCTGGAAGATATCGTGGAGCGCGGCGCCCGGGCCCTGCGGTTGGCCATCGGAAACGGCACTTTATGGATGCGCAGCCACGTCGATATCGACCAGGTGGGCCGGCTGCACCTCCTGGAAGGGGTGGTTGAGCTGCGCCGCCGGTTTGCCAACCTCATCGACATCCAGCTGATCGCGTTCCCCCAGCTGGGGATGGCCAGGAATCCTGAAGCAGTCGATTATATGTGGCAGGCGATGGAGCGCGGCGCGGATGTGGTCGGGGGGATGCCGCACGGCGAGCGGGATATGGAGGATGCCGCACGCCATATCGAGATCGCCTTCGAGATTGCCAGACACTTCGACGCCGACATTGACATGCACGTCGATGAGACCGATGACCCTTACTGGCACAGCCTCGAGCTGCTGGCCGAGAAAACGATCGAGGCTGGCTGGCAGGGACGGGTGACCGCCGGGCACTGCTGTTCCATGTCGGCCTGGGACGATGGCATGGCCGGGCGGATCATCGAAAAAGTAAAGCAGGCGGACCTGCACATCGTGACGAACGCGCCGGTTAACCTGATGATCCAGGGCCGCAAGGACCGCCATCCCCAGAGGCGCGGCATCCCCCGCGTCAAAGAGCTGCTCGAGGCGGGGGTTAACGTCTCCTGTGGCCAGGACGACCTGCAGAACATGTTCTACCCATTTGGGAGTATGGATATGCTCGACGTGGCGAACATGGTCGCTCACGCGGCTCACCTGAGCTCTCCGGAACAAATCCAGTCGGCTTTTGACATGCCGCGGTACAACGCGGCGCGAGGCCGCCGGCTGCAAAACTACGGGGTAAAGGTCGGCGCGGAGGCCAATCTGGTGGTTCTTGCCGCGAGCTCCGATATCGAAGCCTTGAGCCGCCGGCCTGACCGGCGCTTTGTGATCCGGAAGGGGAAAGTCCTGGTCGAGACGCGCACCGAGCGGCGCTGGAGCCCTGAAGCCCAGTAAATAGATGCTCCGGCCTCTTCAGCAGCGCGGCCGCCCGGGCTAAGATCCGCCGCGTTCGTACCGCTCCACGACCGCGCCGGTCGCCGGATCATAGAAGGTGAGCGTATCTTGCTTGATCGCGAAGCGAACATCGCGCTTGCGACCGATGCCATCGTACAGGCGCAGGTCGGCGCCGTTCACCTCGTAATGCCAGATCTGGCGCGACGCCTGGCCGGTGACGAGCCAGACCGTCCCGTCCGCCCGGAACTGGAAGTGCATGCTGGCGGGCGCTTCGCTGATCCAGGTGCCGGTGAGCTGAGGCCGGGCGGTGCAGGCCGCGCCGAGCAGTCCAAAAACCGGCAAAAGCATGGCTAAGAGAAATGCAAGGGTAACCCGGGAGCGCATGCACGCAATTATAAATCGCGCGGAGGAAATTATCCTATGAATAGCATGGACGAGCGGGAGCGGCTGATCGCGGTCGCGCTGGGAACCGATCCGCCAGATCTGGCCATCCGGGGTGGAAACCTGCTCAACGTCCACACGCACGAGATCTACCCGGCTGACGTCCTGGTCAAGGGCAACCGGATTGCCGCGGTCGGGGAGGAGATCGGGCGGAATGCTGGCAGCCCGGTCGTGATCGATGCCGCCGGGCAGATCCTCTCCCCCGCATTCATCGACCCTCACATCCACCTGGAAAGCTCGGCAGTCACCCTGGCCGAATATGCCAGGGTCACCGTTCCTCGCGGCGTGTCGACGGTGGCAGAAGACCCGCATGAAATCGCCAATGTCTTAGGGGTGGATGGATTTAAGCTCTTTTTTGAGGAGGCCCGCCAGCTGCCGATCCGGCTCTTCTTGCGAGTACCGGGCCGCGTGCCGGGCATATCCCCAAAGATAGAGACCTCCGGGGGGGAGATCACGCTCGAACAGACCAAAGAGCTTCTCGATTGGGAAGCAGCGGTCTGTCTGGCGGGTGACATCAACCCGGCGCTCATTCTAAACAGGGATCCGGTCCAGCTTGAGAAGATCGCGTATGCGATGCAGCTGCGGAAAACGGTGAGCGGGCAGTCGCCGGGCCTATCTGGGGGGACGTTAAATGCCTATATCGCGGCCGGACCGGAAGATTCGCATGTCTCTGAAGATACCCGGGAAGTCCTGGATATCGTCAGGCATGGGCTGAGGGCATTGATCACCCACCGGCAGGACTTTTTCCGGGCCGAAGATTACCGCGAGCTCGCGAGCCTGCTGAGCAGCAGGCGGATCGATACCCGCATGCTCTGCTTTTGCTCTGACGATGTGTTTCCGCACGTTCTGCTCGGGCAAGGATCGATCGACGCCCGAATCCGCCTGGCAATCCAGGCTGGGGTCGATCCGGTTACGGCGATCCAGATGGCGACGATCAACGTCGCGGACTTTCTTCGCCTTGATCGAGACCTGGGGAGCATCACCCCCGGGAAGATTGCGGATATCGCGATCCTGGATGACCTCCAGGCTGTAAAGGTCGGTAAAGTCGTCCACAACGGAAGGCTGGTGGCCGAAAAGGGAGAGCTCCTCCAAAATCCGGCGAAGTTCCTCTATCCGGCCTGGGCCAAGAATACCATGCACTTGAATCGCCGCGCGGCAGCCGAGGATTTCCCTCTCCATGCGTCCTTTCCCTCAGGAAGCGTCCAGGCTCGGGTGATCCAGATCGGAATGCCCAAAATGGAAGTTGTCCAGCCATTAGAGGTACGGGAGGGAAAAGTGCTTCCCGATCCGGAGCGCGACATCTTGAGCATCGCCGTCTTGGACCGGCATACGGGCAGCGGCCGGATTGGGCGGGGGTTCGTCCGGGGGATCGGGATCCGGGATGGAGCGATCGCCTCGTCGGTCAGCCATGACGCGCATAATCTCTTTGTCATTGGGACAGATTTTGAATCGATGGCGGCTGCCGCGAACCGGTTGGCGGAGATTGGCGGGGGGCACGTGGCAGTCCGGGGACGAGAGGTGATTGCCCAGGTCGAGCTGCCCGTCGCGGGGTTGATATCGGAGGAGCCCATTGAGGAGGTTGCCGATAAATTTTCCCGGTTTGAGCGCCTTCTCATCGAGGAGATGGGCTGCAAGGTTGACGGTCCGCTGTACTTTTTGAACTTTGTTTGCCTTCCCAATATCCCTCACCTGGGCATTACCGACCAGGGACTGATTAATACCGATACGATGCAGCTTATAGACCCGATTTTGCCGTCCAATTATACGCAGGAGGATTGATGGATACTGTTCAGGAACAAATGTCGCTGGTTCGGGCGGCGCTTGGCCGCGAGCCGCTGGACTTGCTGATCAGGAACGTACAGGTGGTGAACGTTTATACTGGAGCTATCGAGCCCGGCGCCATCGGCATCAGGCACGGCCGGATCGTCAGCGCAAACGCGGAGAGGTTGGAGGCTGGCAAGACCATCGATGGCGGCGGGCGGTTCGCGGTTCCCGGATTCATTGACAGCCACGTCCACATCGATTCGACCCTGCTGACCCCGGCCAACCTGGCAGCGCTGATTGTCCCGGCTGGAACGACCACTTTACTGGCCGACCCGATGGAAATTTCGAACGTGGCCGGTCTGAGGGGGTTAGAAACCCTGGTGAAAATTGCCGAAGGCGTGCCGTACCACCTCTTCCTGGAGGTCTCTTCGCGGGTGCCTACCGCGCCGGGCCTGGAGACGACGGGCGGAGAGTTGGGGCTGGAGGAAGTCCAGCAGGTGCTGAGCTGGCCAAACGCCATCAGCCTCGGGGAGCTGGATCCGTCGAAAATCCTTGGCCTGGGCGAGGAGTACTTTGCGAAAGTGCTGGCGGCGTACCGGCTGGGAAAAATCGCCAACGGCCACGCCGCTGGCTTGTCGGAAATGGAATTAACCGCGTATGCCTGTGGCGGCCTTCTCGACGACCACGAGTGTGTGGATTATGCCGACGCGGCTGCGCGCCTTCGCCTGGGGCTGGCGGTCCTGGTCCGGGAGGGCAGCACCGAACGCAACCTCGAGCCCATTTTAAAGGGCGCCTTGCATTCCGGGGTGGGCTCGCGCCAGCTGATGTTTTGCACCGACGATAAACACCCGGACGACATCCTTCGCGAGGGGCATATCAACTACATGGTCAGGCGGGCGATCGAGCTCGGTTATTCTCCCGTCGAAGCCATCCAGATGGCGAGCCTGAACGCGGCCGTGCATTTCCGGGTGGATCACCTGGTGGGGAGTTTGACTCCCGGCCGCTGGGCGGATATCCTGCTGGTCGAGGACCTGAAGAGGATGGACCCTTCGGAGGTCTTTTACCAGGGTCTCAGGGTGGCCCAGAACGGCCGGTTGATCGCCGATATCCCTCAGCCGGTATATCCGAGTTGGGTCCTGGATACGGTAAAGATCACGCGCGGCCGCCAGGCAGGGGATTTTGCGGTTCAGGCCGGCGGAGCCCAGGCACGGGTCCGGGTGATCCGCATTTTTCCAGATCAGATCATCAATGAAATGGAGGAAGGGGTCCTCGGCGTATCGGATGGCGGCGCAGCCGCGGATCCTTCAAAAGATATCCTCAAGCTGGCGGTGGTCGAGCGGTACGGAAAGAATGGGAATATCGGGGTGACCTTCGTGCGCGGGTTTGGTTTGCAGCGCGGGGCCCTGGCTTCGTCGGTTTCTCACGACCATCACAATATCGTGGTGGTTGGCGCGGATGACGCGGATATGGCGGCGTGCGTCCGCGCGCTGGAGGAGGCGCACGGGGGGCTGGCGGTAGCGGAAGGCGGTAAGGTTCTGGGCGTGCTGCCCCTGCCGGTCGGAGGGTTGATGAGCAGTTTGCCCGCCGGAGAGGTGAACGCTCAGCTGCAGGCGATCACTTCCATTGCCCGGGAGCTCGGATGCAGCCTGCCGGCCCCCTTTATGACCCTCTCATTCATCTCCCTGCCCACGGTTCCCGAGCTGGGCCTGACCGATCGAGGCCTGGTGGACGTCCACCGGCACGCGCTGATTGAGAGCGTCATCTAAGCCCATTTTGTTGGAGATTTTATGCTCCTGGATTGGCTTCACAGAGCCACCCTCCCGGCTCACCCACCCCTGACCCCGGAATAGAACGCGCAGGGCCACCGGCTGTGGGTGGGCGATTCGCGGCTCCATCACTCCGATCCTGGCGCTGCGCGAGGGGAGGGACCGGGGGTTCGTTCAAATGCGGTAATTTAACGACAAGATTGAGTTCGGGATAAAACTGGTTTGTCCCTCTACTGCGCCGGCGGGTAGGGGAGGCCGGGGGTGTCCGGCTCCATCATGATGGGGGCGCGCGGCGGCTGGTTGAAGTCAAACCCGGCCAGCATGTCCGCGGCGTGGGCGTCCCGGTCCGTCAGGGGAGCCACACCGAACCGCTCTTCCACCGTCTTCAGCCACGAGTCGAACGAGTAGGTTGTGTGATCGATATAGCCCTGGCGGGCGTACGGGCTGATCAGCAGCCCCGGCACGCGCAGCCCGTAACCCAGGGCATCGACTTTAGGGGGCTCCACGTGATCGTAAAAACCGCCCCAATCGTCCCAGCCGATGAAGATGGCCGTGGTGGGCCAATCGGGGCTTTGCATCACCGCGTTGACCAGCCCGGTCACATAAATCATCCCGGCCTGAATGTTGGATGGCGGGTGTTCGCTCACCTTCCCCGAGGGAATCACCCAGCTTACCTGGGGCAGCGTGCCGTTTTTTGCATCCGCGTAAAACTGGGCGGTATCCACCAGGCGGCTGCGCTCGCCCGGGTCGTTCATCACCCGGGGAAAAGCCGGGAGGGGGTTGAACAGGGAAAACTTATCCGGGTGCTGCAGCTGCTGCGCATTGGAGCCGACCACCTCGTCGTTCTCGGTATCCGGGGCAGTCCCCGAGGTGACGTAATACTTCCAGGAGACTTTCCCGCCGGTCAGCATCTGGGTGATGACGGGAAAATCGAAGCTGGTGGGGCGTCTCTGCCCGGGCGCTCCGACGTACCCCCCGCTCTGGGCCGCCAGCACGTACAGGTGGGAAGGCAGGGTATAGGAAGCGACCGACTCAAACAGGTGGTCCTGGAGGACAAACAGATGGGCCCAATCCCAGTAATTGGGGATCTCATGGTAATCGTGGTAGCCCATGACGTCCCGCGGGTCGTGTCCGGGAGCACAGATGGCATCCGTGATCGAGCAAGGTGCGGCGACGACGGTGCTCATCCCGGCATAGGCCTGCGCTAAAAAGCCGTCCATTTTCCCCTGGGCGATGTCTGCCCAGGCGTTGGCCCAGCCGTGCGGCCCGCCGCGGTTGATCAGGCTGGTGTTATGGTAGGGCGCGATGCAGGGACCT
>JAJYJF010000060.1 GCA_021796375.1 Chloroflexota bacterium
CCCGGTACTCTCGTCCGCCTGGGAGGCGGCGAAACCGGGCGGGACCACCACCCTGGCGCTGACAACCCACCTGCTCGATCTATCGGGGGGCTTCGAGGTGGTCTGGAGGAAACGCTTTCACCATTCCACCCGCTCCGCGGTGAACAAAGCGGAACGATCAGGGCTGGCCGTCACGGTTGCGCGCGACGCAAGCCTGCTGCCGGCCTACTACGACATCTTCCTCCAGTGGACGCTGCGCCGCGCCGGGGAGCGGCACCTGCCCGGCGGGTATGCCCTCTGGATGGCCCGGCGCCGCGACCCGCTCCTCCGGCTGCAAAAAATGGTCGAGAACAGCGGCGGATCGGCCCGCGTGTATGTCGCCAGCCTGGATGGGCGACCGGTTGCCGCGGCCATCCTGTTCCTCTTCAAGCAAAATGCAGTCTACCTGCGCGGGACCAGCATCCGCGAGATCGCCGGCCCGGTCCGCGCCAACGACCTGCTGCAGTCCAGCATGATCCGCGAGGCGTGCGACGCCGGCTGCCGCCGCTACCACATGGGCACCTCCGCCGGGGTGGAGTCGCTCATGCGCTTCAAGCACAGCTTCGGCGCCGAGCCCTCCCCGCTTTACAATTATTCCATCGAGCGCCTCCCGATCGGCCAGATCGTGGCAGTGCGCAACAGCCTGCTGCGCGGGATCGAAAACCAGCTGATCAGGATGAAGATTTAGATGGGAATGGGGAGCTTGAATAGTAAAGGGTGAGTGATGCAGCGTAAATAGAAAGGGCACTCCGGCAGCCAGGCGGTCAGGGTTCCCAACCGCCCGATAACCCGGCTGCCCAGTTGCCTTTTCTATTCACCGATCGCCCATCTCGATTTACCCCTCATAGGGGAAACGTCACATTCGCCGTCATCCCCCAGCGCAGCCGCGGGTCCGGGTTGAGCAGGCGGACCTTGACGGTGTAAACCACGTCGCCGGCTTTTGAGCTGGGACCGTCCGCGATGCTGTCCACCACCCCTTTAAACTGGATTCCGGGCAGGGAGTCCAGCGTCACCGTCGCGGCCTGGCCCACCCTGATTTTGACCACATCCGTCTCGGCCAGGTCGCTGGTTTCAACGAACCAGCTGGAAAAATCCGCCAGGGTAATCACCGGCTCCCCCGGGGTGACATGTTCGTCCGCGGAGATGTTAACGGCCGTCACCAGCCCGTCGTACGGTGCGATCAGATCGAGGTTGCTCAGCGCAGCCTGGGCCGCATCGAGCTGCGCCTGGGCATCCGCCTGGGTCGACTGGGCGAGCGCCAGCTTATCGGGGTCAACCCCGGTATCCTTGACCTTGTCCCAGGTGCGTTCGGCGTCGTTCAGGCTGGCTTTGGCCACGTCCAGCGCGGCCTGGGCCGTCAGGACGTCCAGCGGATCCGGCAGGTCGGAGACGTAGTTAAAGTTGTACTGCGCGCTCTGCTGGCGCTGTTGGGCGGCGGCCAGCTGCGACAAAGCGGCGGCGAAGACGACATCGTCGCTGCTGCGGTTCTTGTTCTGGTTGTAGATTTTCTCAGCATCCTCCAGCGCCTTGTTCGCCAGGATCAGGTTGGCCCGGGCGATGTCGATCGTCTGCTGGGAAGCGCGCTGGTACTGCTTGTTGTCGAGGGCCTTCTGGGCGTCGTCCTGGGCTTTCTGGGCTTTGGTGACGGCGAGCTCGGCGGCGGCGCGCGCGACATCGCCATTATCGTTCAAGGTATTCAGCGCCTGCTGCGCGCTCAGCAGCGCCACCTTCGCGGACGCTACCGCGGCCAGGTAGGTCTCGCGGTCGCCCAGCTGAACCAGGATATCGCCCTTCTTCACGTGGTCGCCCTCTTTTACCAGGACTTTCTCCACGCGCCCGGCCTGCAGGAATCCCAGGTTGGCCGAATCGCGCGGCGCAACGTGCGCCTCAGACATCACCGCCTGCGGGGCGCTGACCACCGGCACCGTCGGTGCGGGGGTGGGCTGGGTGGACGAAAGCAGCCCCCCGCTGCATCCGGCGAGCAGCAGCAGGGCAGCCAGGGATGCCGCGCGCAGAAAAGGTTGGCTGTTCATAGGCTATTCCTCCCTCTCGTATTCTCGAGCGAGCTATTCATACGATAACACCTCGCGGATCGTCAGCCGCGAAGCGCTCCGGGCCGGGACCAGGCTGGCAAGCGACGAAAGAACCACCACCACCGCCAGCCAGATGGCATACCCGCTGATAGTGTAGTTGACCGGCGAGGTGTGGTCGAAGATCACCATCCCGATCGTGTCGGACATCCAAATGGAGATCGGGAAGGCAAACAAGAAACCGATCAGGCAGCTGAGCAGCCCGATCAGCATCCCCTCGACAATCACCATGTTCATCAGGTTGATGTCCGAGGCGCCGATCGCGCGCAGGATGCCGATCTCCCGGGTCCGTTCCATCACGTTGAGGCTCATCGTGCCCATTAGGCCGATGCTGCCGACCAGCGCCATCAGCAGAGCCATGATCAGCAGGAAGACGGTCAGGATGTTCAACCCTTGTCCCGCCGAGTTCGAAAGGTGCTGCCCGGTGGTGATATCGCTGATTTTAAGTTTGGACGCGCGCAGGGTATTCTCGATGCGGTTCCCGAGCTGCTGCTGGCCCGCGTCGGTCAGGCCTTTTTGCGTGGAAACGATGCGGTAGGTGATCGCCTGATCGGGGGTGTGCATCACTTCGGCCAAGGAGTTGAAGTTGGTGTAGGCCATCAAGCCGCCGCTCTTTCCAGCCAGCTGAAAAAAACCGACCACCGTCCAATCGATATCCTGGTCGTTCACGTGCAGCCGGATAGTGTCACCGGGTTTGAGGCCCGGGAAGCGGGAGAGGAACTCCTCGCTCAGGGCAACCGCGCGGTCGTCGCCTGGCAGCAGCCACCTCCCGGTGAGGATCACCGGGCGGATCAGCTGGCTGCCGGTGGGCGGCGCGAGCAGCAGCAGGCTGTCGCCGACCTTCCCACCGCTCAAAACCACCTCCGCCCGCGTCTGGCCCCACCCCTCCACAACCGCCACGCCCGGAACCTGTTTGAGCAGAGCCTGGATGCGCTCGATCTGGTAGGGCCGGTCGAAGGTCAGGTTGATATCGGCCAGGAAGTACTGGCCTACCTGGCTGACCATCCGGTCGAGTGTGGCCCGGACGTTAAACGTGGCGATGAAGATCGAGCCGCCCAGGCTGAGGGTAAACAGGGTGAGCGCGAGGCGGCCCTTGCGCCGGAAGGTGTTGCGCAGGGAGATCAGCAGCGGCCTCGAAACGCCGCGCAGCCGCCGGATCCGCCGCTCGGCCCAGCCGGACCGGTGCGCCCCTCCGCCGGCCAGCTCGATCCCGCTGATCGCCTGCTGCACCGGGATCCGCGAGCCGTGCAGGATGGGCAGAAAGGCAGCCACCTGGGGGACGACCAGCGCGATCAGGATCATAATGAGAATCGCGCTCGACGAAAGGTGGAAGGCGAGCAGGTTGAAGTTGATCCGGCTGGCGAGAAATTCGAGCAGGGCGTACGAGGCTTGCGAGGAGAGCGGCAGGGCCACTAAAAAGGCCAGGAGGCTGAAAATGAGGATGAGCAGCATGTACATCAGGATGATCTGGTTGCGCCGGGCTCCGATGGTTTTCATCACCCCGATCTGCTGCACCTGCTGGTTCAGCAGCGCCGAAAGCGTGTTGGTGATCAAGAAACCCGAGAGGAAGACGACCAGCAGCCCCAGGATGTACAGCACGCCGCTCATCGCATCCAGGTAGGTGGCGTTGGGGTGGTCGATCGAACGGCGCAGGATCACGTTAACGACCTTTGCGCCGCTGTCTTCCACCTTCTTGCGGACGGCGTTGGAGACCGTGGTGATGTTCGCCAGGTCGTTCGGATCGCCGGTGACCGTTGCGTAGATCTGGTTGAAGGTATCGGGCATCTCGATCGAGGCCAGCGAATCGTTCGAGATGTACCCTTGGGCCGGGGCGAGGAAAAACCCGCCGCCGATATCGTTCGACCCGATGGTCAGGTCGTGCACCACCCCCACCAGCTTGAGCCGGTGGGTCTTCCCCGAGGGCAGCTCCAACAGGGTCTCGTCGCCCAGGCGCGCGTGGGTGTCGGCCAGCTTGTTCCGCTCGAGCACGATCTCCCCTTTTTTCGGCGGCCAGACGCCCTGGTCCAGACTGACCCGGTTGATGTCCATTTTCTTAAAGTTGGTGATCGCCTCAATGTTGACCGCGATCCACTGGCCGGGGTCCGAACTGAGGCGCAGGCTGGTGTTGAACACCCCGGCCGCGTCCTTGACCCCGGGGGTGTGGCGGATCTCGTCGATCAGGTCCTGGTTGCAGGAATCCACACTGATCTGGATATTTGCCGGGTTGACCGCCGCGTATCCCTTGCGCAGGTCGGTGGAGAGCACGTCGTGGACCGTGGCGATCATCCCGATGGCAAACAGGCCAACCGCGATCGAGGCGACCACCAGGACTAGGCGGGCCTTGTTGCCCACCAGGTCGGCCAGCACCTTTCGCCAGCGCGGGCGAATCACCGCCGGGCCTCCTGCCCGGCCGAATTCACCAGGCCCCCGTCGGAGAGGTACACCGCGCGGCCGGTCCGGCGCGCCAGGCTGTTGTCGTGGGTGACCATGATGATCGTCTTCCCCTCGCCTGCCAGCCGGGTAAATATGGCGAACACCGCGTTCGCCGTTTTTGAATCGAGATTCCCTGTCGGCTCGTCGGCAATGATCATGGGCGGATCGTTCGCCAGCGCCCTGGCGACCGCAGCGCTCTGCTGCTGCCCGCCGGAAATCTCCGCCGGCAGGTAATCTGCTTCATCCCCCAGGCCAACCAGGTCGAGCAGGCTGCGCGCCCGGTCTTCGCGCTGCGCCCAGGGGATCACGCCGGCAAAATCCATCGGCAGGAGGACGTTTTCCAGCAGGGTCAGCATCGGCAGGAGCTGGTAAAACTGGAACACGATGCCCAGGTTCTTGCCCCGCCAGATCGACATTTTCCCTTCCGGGAGGCGGTGAATCTCGACCTCTCCGACGAACACACTCCCCGCGGTCGGGTGGTCGATCCCGGTGATCATGTTCACCAGGGTGGATTTCCCGCTCCCCGAGCGGCCCACCACCGCGACAAACTCCCCTTCATAAAAACACAGGTCGATTCCCTTCAGCGCGTGGAAATCTCCGGCCGGGGTGTGAAAGGTTTTCACGATGCGCCGCATCTCAATGAGCGGTTTCCGTGTTTCCGGAGCGCCGGATGGGGTGAGCGCAGGGGCCGGCCGGGAGGCATTCATGCCGTCCCCGCCTGGATCTCCCCGTCGGCCAGGTAGATCACCCGCGATACCCGCCCGGCCAGGGATTCGTCGTGGGTGACCATCACGATCGTCTTGCCGCGCCCGACGAGGGACAGGAATACCTTGAAGATCGTCTCCGAGGTCACCGAATCCAGCCGGCCGGTGGGCTCGTCGGCGACCAGGATCGGAGGGTCGTTCGCGAGCGCCCGGGCGATCGCCACGCGCTGCTGCTGCCCGCCGGAGATGCCTGACGGCCGTTTGTGGGTGTGCTCTTCGAGCTCCACCTCCTGCAGGAGCTGCCTGGCGCGGTCCCGGCTGGTCTTCCGGCTGTAAAGGCCGCAAAAATCCATCGGCAGCATCACGTTATCCAGCAGCGAAAGCATCGGGAGAAGCTGGAATGTCTGGTAGATAATTCCCAGGTTCCTTCCCCGCCACACCGCCAGCTCGTTTTCACCCAGCTCCGCGACGGAAACGCCGCCCACGATCACTTCACCCGAGCTGACCCGGTCCACCCCGGTGATCATGTTGGCCAGGGTGGTCTTGCCGGCCCCGGATTTTCCGACGACGGCGACGAACTCACCGGGGAATACATCCAGGTCGATGTCTCGGAGCGCCGGGGCAGCGCTCCCCGTGCCGGGGTAGCGCTTGGTGACCCCGCGGAGGCGGATGATCGGTTCGCTGGTCCGGGCCTGAGAATGGGCGGCGATCTGGCTGGCTAGCATGGGAAATTACGGCTTGCAATCATTAAAGCGATCCAATATAATAAACATTGTGTCTACTTATAGACGTTATGTTCAGATTATAGCGGTTCTTCCGCGCCTGTCAACCGCTCCCCGGGATGATTCAGGCGCTTTACGCCGGGCTGTTCTGGAGCTCCAGAATGGAACTTGAATCGAAACGGATAGACCGGCGGACAAACCGGACGCGCCGGCAGCTTCGCGAGGCGTTCCTCGCACTGATCCTCGAAAAAGGCTACGACGCGGTGACCGTGGAAGACATCACCGGGCGGGCCGATCTCGGCCGGACGACCTTCTACCTGCATTATCGCGACAAAAATGACCTGCTGCTGGAGAGCCTGGAAGCCCTGGTGGCCGACCTGACCGGCGTCATCGCACGGACGCCGATCGCCGATTGGCGCACCTCGCCCGACCCGCAGCACCCCGGCCCGCTCCAACTGCCGCTCCGCCTGGCCTTCCAGCATGCCGCCGAGCACGCCGACCTCTACCGGATTATCCTGCGCGGGGAAGGCCGCACGGAGACGATCGAGCGGATCCGCCAGATTGTCATCGAGCAGATCAACCACGTCCTGGCCGTGCGCGTGGCTGAAGAGCAGGTCCCGGTTCACCCCACGGTTCCACCGGAGGTGTTTGCGAATTTCTTCGCCGGGGCCTTCCAGGGGGTGCTGACCTGGTGGCTGGAGAACGATCTTCCCTATCCCCCCACCGAAATTGCCGCCCTGTTCCAGAAAATCCTCTACGACGGGGCCAGCCGCGTCCTGGGCCTGCCCGAATCAAAAACGGGCCCGGGATAGCCCCGCCGGGACTGGCCGGACAGACCGGCTCATTGAGGCGCGGTCAATATTTATGAGAGTGCATCCGGTAATTCACGGGGGAAGCGGTTTATTCAGATCAAATGCCGTTTGGATGTCATCCCGTTTTGGGGGTTTGTAGATTCTATTGTTCTCTCACTGCTGTGGGGATTTTTCCCGATCTTCGCTCCGGGCAGCTTTTCCCCGGGGCAGCAGCATCAGGAAGCCGATGGCGACGATCACCTCGCCGGCTTCGACGCCCCGCGCCTGCCAGGGTCCAAAATACGGCAGCGTCGGATAGTGCTGGCTGCCAAAACCGAAGACGTCGGCCATCCCCGAGAAGACCGCGATCGCGTAGCCCGTGCTGACCAGGCGCAGGCCAAAATCGGCCAGGATCGAGCGCTCCCGGTCCCCCCACAGCGCGGCCAGGCAGATATACCCGCCCAGGCAGATGACCGCCAGGCCGACCAGGAACACCGCGATTTGCACGAAGCCGATCACCGGGCTGCGGTCCAGGCCGAAGAGCGCCGGCCTGACCCCGATGAGGAAGATCAGCAGTCCCGCCAGGGTGGCGCTCAGCCCGATGCGAACCCGCCGGATCGTCGTTTCCCCTTTGGGGGGCAGCGGCTGGGTGAAGATCTCCGCGGAACCGGGTTTCGGACCGATCTCGTTCATATTTTTGGAAGGAACTCCGCCAGCTTCCGCAGCCAGTTGCCGGAGAAAATCGCGTCGACATCCGCGGCGGAATACCCGCGCGAGGCTAGAATCCCGGCGACCTTCTGCAGGTCGGCGATGGTATCCACCTCGAGCGGGGTTGATTCGCGGCCGAAGCCGCCGTCGAAATCTGAGCCAAAGCCAACGTGGCGGGCATCTCCCGCGCGCTGGCAGTAGTAGTCGATATGATCGGCAAAAAGCCCCAGGGAGATCAGGTCCTTGCGGTCATTTCGCTTCCAGCGGGGGCTCAGGAAATAGTTAACCGGCATCGCCCCGATGACCGCGTCCCGCTGGAGGAGGAGATCGATCAGCGCGTCGGGCAGAAAGCGGTTGCTTTCGGTGCCGCGCATCATCCCCAGCGGGTTCGCGTGCGTGGCGATCACCGTTCCCGGGTAGCGCTCGGCGGCCTGGAGCGCTGCCTGGGCGTCCATGTGGCTGACATCCAGCGCGAAGCCGATTTCCGCCATCGCCTCGAGGAGCTGGATGCCCTCCGGGGTCAGCGGACCGGGTTCGCCGGTTCCGCCGGAGTAGCGCGTCCCGGCCCACGCCAGGCCGATGATCCGCAGCCCGGCCTCCCACCATTCGCCCAGCTCGTCCGGCCCGCGGACGCCGTCCGCGCCTTCCATCAGCCCTACCAGCCCCACCGGGTGGCCCACCGGACGGGCATCGTCGGGATCTTCCGGCTGGACCGCGGGCTCCTTCCATTCCTCGAGGTGCGCGGCCAGCTCTGACTGGGATCGAACCTGGCGGAACATCGCCGGCGACTCCTCGGCCAGGCGGCGGTAAAACTCCAGCTGCTGCCAGCAGATGCGGTGCGCATCCTCGGGGCCGGCGTAGGCGAGCGGGTTGCCCGGCGTGCGCTCCCGCCGCCGCGGGGCGGTGAACAGGGTGCCGAAGATCAGCGCCACCTGCCCCCGCTGGTAATCCGGCCAGCCGAGCAGGGTTTCGCGGTCCCGCGGGCTGCCGGCGGCGGCTTCCTGGCTGCGCGTCTCGGCCGCGGACCGGCGGTAATCGCGGCCCAGGTGCAGGGCGCAGTACGCCAGGTCTTCGTGGGCATCGATCAGCATCGGCATCACTGATTTTCCGGTTTAATTGGGAAAACAAAAGGCGCATCGGGGTACGATGCGCCTTGCATCATCGCGGCTAACCCTGGGGTTCTTCCCCAGGCTCATTCTCTTCGGCCGCGGGTGGGGTCGCCTCGCTGCCGCTTTCAGGCACCTCCACTTCACCGCCGAAGGTCTGCCAGTCAAGGTCCGCGTACTGCGGCGAATCAACCCGGCGCAGGCTCAGGCCGATCCGGTGGTTATCCGGTTCGATCTTGATGACCCGCAGGGTGACCACATCCCCTTCGTGCAGCACTTCGCGAGGGTGCTCGATGCGTTTTTCGCTGATCTCGGAGATGTGGATCAGGCCCTCGATGTCATCCTCCAATCGCGCGAAGGCGCCGAACTTGGTCAGCCGGGTGATCGTCCCCTCAACCAGCTGGCCGACCTGGTAGTGGCCGACGCGGTTCGCCCAGGGATCTTCCTCGAGCTGCCGGATTGAGAGGCCGATGCGCTTCTTTTCGCGGTCGATGCTGATGACCTTAACTTTGACTTCCTGACCTACCTTGAGTTTTTCGCTGGGGTGGTTGATCCGATCCCA
>JAJYJF010000061.1 GCA_021796375.1 Chloroflexota bacterium
ACTTGTCCTTGATCATGCTCACGGTCGAGACCTGACCAAACGGAGCGAACAACCCGCGCACGTCATCCTCGCTGGCCTCGAATGATAAATTGCCGACATAGATATTCATTGCTTTTCCCTTCCTGGTTTCCGACCAGATTGGCCGTCACGCGGCGCACAGGCGCGCGATCTGGCGATTAATATCTTCACCGAACGTCGAGGCCGAACAAACTCCGCGCAGGTCGTCATTGAAGATGGGGCTTTGAAAGAAATTATATCATGGGGTAGGTTTTTACATCTGTCAAGACCGCCAGGAAAATTGGGGAAAAACCGGCGGGCGCGAGGCCGGGTTCTTAATCTGGTAAAATAAGGTTGATTTGTAATAAATAGCTGCGCGCGGCCGGACCAGCTGGGGGAAGCCTGTCCTCCCTGGGGCAGTCCGCGAAACCAACTCACCCGTCGAGGCTTGTGGAATGACCGAAACTCAGATCCTGCACAACTATTCAGCCGGGGGCTGGCAGGGGTCTTCGTCCGGCGAGACCCTGCCGGTAACCAACCCCGCCAGCGGGCAGGTGCTTGCCCGCGTGCCGCTTTCTACGCCCGAGGAGGTAGACCGGGTTGCGCAATCGGCCCAGGCGTCCTTTTCCGCGTGGCGGCATACCCCGGCCACCGCGCGCATCCAGTACCTGTTTCGCCTGAAAGACCTGCTCGAGGAGCATTTCGAGGAGCTTTCCCGCACCATCACGCTGGAGAACGGCAAGACCCTGGAAGAATCGCGCGGGGAGATCCGCCGCGCCATCGAGAACGTGGAGGTGGCCTGCGGCATCCCCACCCTGATGCTGGGCGATTTCTCCGAGGACGTGGCGCGCGGGATCGACGAATACATGATTCGCCAGCCGGTGGGCGTCTCGGCCATCATCTGTCCCTTCAACTTCCCGGGCATGATCCCCTTCTGGTACATGCCTTACGCGCTGGCGTGCGGCAACCCGGTGATCGTCAAGCCTTCCGAGCGCACCCCGCTCACCATGCAGCGCGTCTTCGAGCTGCTGGACGGCCTGAAGCTGCCGGCGGGGGTCGTCAACCTGGTGAACGGCGGCGCCGAGACGGTCGACGCCCTGCTCGATCACCCGGTCATCCGGGCGGTGACCTTCGTCGGCTCGACGGCCGTGGCGCGCCACATCTACTCCCGGGCCTCGGCCAACGGCAAGCGCGTCCAGGCGCAGGGCGGCGCCAAGAACCCGCTGATCATCCTGCCGGATGCCGACGTGCAGATGACCACCAGCATCGTCGCCGATTCCGCTTTCGGGAATGCCGGGCAGCGCTGCCTGGCCGCCTCGCTGGCGGTCACCGTGGGCGAAGCCGACCGGATCTTCGTCCCCGCGCTCGCGGAGGCCGCGGCCGGCCGCGTGGTGGGCGACGGGCTGGTGGACGGCGTGCAGATGGGGCCGGTGATCAGCGCGCAGAGCCGCGAGCGCATCCTGGGGCTGATCCAGGCGGGCATCGAGGAGGGCGGCCGGGCGGTGGTGGATGGCCGGGCGAGCGGCGTGGCCGGGTACGAGAACGGCTACTTCCTGCGCCCCACGCTGCTCCGGGATATCCCGGCCGGGGGGCGCATCGCCAGAACGGAGATCTTCGGGCCGGTGCTGGGCATGATGCACGTGGATACCGTCGACCAGGCGATCGAGCTGGTCAACAGCGGCGAGTACGGCAATATGGCCTGCCTGTTCACCCGTTCCGGCGCGGCGGCGCGCAAGTTCCGCTACGAGGCGCAGGCCGGCAACATCGGGGTGAACATCGGCGTGGCCGCGCCGATGGCGTTCTTCCCCTTCAGCGGCTGGAAGAACAGCTTTTTTGGCGCGCTGCATGCCCAGGGCAAGCACGCGGTCGAGTTCTTTACCCAGACCAAGGTGGTGGTCGAGCGCTGGCTGGACGACTGGTCCAGGAAATTTTAACCGCCGGCCGGCGCGGGGCGGTCCGTCCGCGAGGCCCGCTGCGGCGCGGCGCCCGGAACAAGCTTCTCCCCCAACAGCCGGTGCGGGGGTTCTCCCCGCATATTTTTTTCGATCGGCTGATATAATCTGTCCTATGAGCCTGAAACCGCAAGAGGTAGAACACATCGCAGCGCTGGCCCGCCTGGATCTGAGCGACGAGGAAAAAGAGCGTTTCGCGGGGCAGCTTTCGGCGATCCTGGATTATGCCGCCCGGCTGCAAGCCCTGGATACCACCGGGATTCCGCCCACCTCCAGCGGGCTGCCCGGGCGCAGCGTCTTGCGCCCCGATGAAGCCCGCCCGGGGCTGGACCTGGAGCAGCTGCTGCAGAACGCCCCCCAGGCGCAGGACCGCCAGTTTCGCGTCCCCCCGGTTTTGGATTAGCGCATGGCCGAGCCGACCGACCTCTCGATCGCCGAAGCCGTGCAGTCCCTGCGGAGCGGCGAGATCTCCAGCCGCGAGCTGGTCGCCGCCTGCCTGGCGCGAATCGACCGCCTCGAGCCACGCCTGCACGCTTTTCTGGCCCTGGCCCCCGAGGCCGCCCTCCAGCAGGCGGACCGGGCGGACGAGCGCCTGGCAGCCGCCCGGCGGAGATCCTCAACCGATCTCCCGCCTTTGCTCGGGCTGCCGGTCGCCGTGAAAGACGTGCTGTGCGTGCAGGGCATGCCGGCTACCAGCGGATCCGCCATCCTGAAGGGCTTCCTGCCCCCGTATACGGCGACCACCGTGGCCCGCCTGCTGCAGGCGGGGGTCATCGTGATCGGCAAGACCAACACCGACGAGTTTGCGATGGGCTCATCCACCGAGAACTCGGCCTACGGGGTGACCCACAACCCCTGGGATACCGGGCGCGTGCCGGGCGGATCTTCCGGGGGGAGCGCCGCGGCGGTCGCTGCCCGGATGGTCCCCGCGGCGCTCGGCACCGACACCGGCGGCAGCGTCCGCCAGCCGGCTTCGTTCTGCGGGGTGACCGGGATCAAGCCAACCTATGGGCTGAACAGCCGCTACGGGCTGGTCGCCTACGGCTCCTCGCTCGATTCGGTGGGCGTGCTGGCGCGCGGCGCCGCCGATGCGGCCGCCCTCCTGCGGCTGATGGCCGGGTACGACCCGGCCGACGCCACCAGCCTGGACCTGCCCGCCCCGAAGCTGCCGCTCCCGCCCGACCCGGACCTGACCGGGCTGAAGATCGGGGTGCCCGAGGAATATTTCATCCAGGGCATCCAGCCCGAGGTGGAAGAGCGCGTGCGCGGCGCGGTGATCCAGCTCAGCGAGCTGGGGGCCGAGGTGCGCACCATCAGCCTGCCGCACACCGAGTACGCCCTGCCGGTTTATTATTTGATCGCCCCCGCGGAAGCCTCCGCCAACCTGGCGCGCTACGACGGCGTCCGCTTCGGCCCGCGCGCGGCGTCAGAGGACGGGATCGACATGTTCCGCAAGACGCGCGGGGCGGGGTTCGGGGCGGAGGTCAAGCGGCGCATCATGCTCGGCACGTACGCGCTCTCGGCCGGCTATTACGACGCCTATTACGGCCAGGCGCAGAAGGCGCGCACGCTGATCCGGCGCGATTTCGAGGCCGCCTTCGAGACGGTGGACGCGATCGCCGCGCCGGTAGCCCCGACCACCGCCTTCCGCATCGGACAGCACGGCGACGACCCGCTGGCGATGTACCTGGAGGACGTCTTCACCCTGCCGGCGAACCTGGCCGGCATCCCCGGGCTGGCCTTTCCGGTCGGCTTCGACGGCCAGGGCCTCCCGGTGGGGATGCAGCTGATGGGACCGGCGCTGGGTGAGGAGCGGCTGTTCCGCATGGCGCATGCCTACCAGATGGTGACCGACTGGCACCTGCGCGCCCCGCGTCTCGATGAATGAGGAGACCCGTTTGACCCAAGCCTACCCCGCAACTCCCGCAGCCCTCGCCGCCTGGACCTGGCCGGAGATCGCCCCGCACTACCAGCGGCTGGGCGGAGCCTCGCTGACCGCGGAGACGCTTCCGGCCTGGCTGGCGGATTGGTCGGCGCTGGCCGAGCACGTGGACGAGCTCTCCAACCGGCTGGTCATCACCACGGATGCCAACACGGCCGACGAGGGCGCGGAAGCGCGCTATCAGGCCTTCTTGAAAGAAATCTTCCCGCGCTGGAAAGACGCCGAGAACACCCTGAAATGCAAGCTGCTGGCGAGCGGGCTGAGCCTGCCGGGGATGGAGATCCCCCTGCGCGACATGCGGGCGGACGCCGGGCTTTTCCGGGCTGAAAACCTGCCCCTCCTGAGCGAGGAGCAGGCGCTTGCTTCCGGCTACAACAAGATCACCGGCGCGCAGAAGGTGACCTGGCGCGGAGAGGAGCTGACCGTCAGCCAGCTCGAGCCGTTCCTTTCGGACCCCGACCGGTCGGTGCGGGAGGCTGCCTGGCGGCTGGGATCGGAGCGCTGGCTGGCGGACCGCGCCGCGATCAACCAGCTCTGGCAGAAGCTCCTGGACCTGCGCCTGCGCCTGGCCAGAAACGCCGGGATGCCCGATTTCCGCGCCTTCCGCTGGGCGCAGCTGAAGCGCTTCGATTACACCCCACAGGACGCCCGGAGCTTCCACGCGGCCATCGAGCAGGTGGTGGTGCCGGCCGCGGCGCGAATCTACGAGCGGCGCCGCCGGCGGCTGGGCGTCTCCAGCCTGCGCCCCTGGGACCTGAGCGCCGATCCGGCCGGGCTGCCGCCGCTCAGGCCGTTCCGGCGCATCTCCACCCTGAAAAAGCGGGTAGAGGCCATCCTCGGGCGGGTGGATCCGGTCTTCGGCCGGCGCTTCGAGCGCATGGACGCCGCTGGCCTGCTGGACCTGGAGAACCGCCCGAACAAGGCCCCGGGCGGCTTTTGCGAGTCTCTGGCTTCCCTCCGCCTGCCGTTCGTCTTCATGAACGCCGTCGGCGTGCACGACAACGTCCAGACCCTGCTCCACGAGAGCGGGCACGCCATGCATGTGTTTGAATCCGCCCCGCTGCTGTATTTCCACCAGATGGCCGTGCCGGCTGAGTTCGCCGAGGTAGCCTCCATGAGCATGGAGCTTCTGGGCGGGCCCTACCTGGGACGGGCGCAGGGCGGGTTCTATTCGAAGGCAGATGCAGCCCGGGCGCGGACCGAGCACCTGGAAGGGATCATCCTCTTCTGGCCGTATATGGCGGTCGTGGATGCTTTCCAGCACTGGGCCTACGAAAACCCGGCCCAGGCAGCCGATCCAGCCGCCTGCGACGCGGCCTGGTCTGGCCTGTGGCGGCGCTTCATGCCCGGGGTGGATTGGAGCGGGCTGGAAGATGCGCTGGCCACCGGCTGGCACCGCAAGCTGCACATCCACCAGGCGCCGTTTTATTACATCGATTACGGGCTGGCCCAACTCGGCGCGATCCAGGTCTGGGCCAGCTCCCTGCGCGACGCGCCTTCCGCGGTGGCCGCCTACCGCAGCGCCCTGGCGCTGGGTGGGACGGCTCCCCTGCCCGATCTATACCGGGCTGCCGGCGCGGCGCTGGCTTTTGATCCCGACACGCTGGCGGAAGCGGTGCAGCGGATCGAAAATACACTGGATTCATTGGACCAACCGCCCAGGAGGTAGCAGAGGAAATGACCGAAACCTTGAAAATCGTCATCCCGATGGCCGGACTGGGGACCCGCCTGCGCCCGCATACCTGGAGCAAGCCCAAGCCGCTCGTCCGCATCGCCGGCCGGACCGTCCTGGATTACATCATGGACCTGTTCAAGACCCTGCCGGACCCGGAAAACACCGAGTACATCTTCGTCATCGGCTACCTGGGCGAGATGGTCAAGGAGTACATCCACCAGAACTACCCGCAGATCCGCGCCCACTTCGTGCTGCAGGAGGAGACGCTCGGCCAATCGCACGCGCTGTCGCTGGCGCGCGATTACCTGAAGGGGCCGATGATCATGGCCTTCGCGGATACGATCCTGGAGGCGAATTTCTCCTTCCTGGCGGGAGAAACCTGCGACGCGGTGGTCTGGGTCAAGCCGGTGCCCGACCCGCGGCGCTTCGGGGTGGCCATCCTCAACGGGAAGGGCGAGGTGAAGCGCCTGGTTGAAAAGCAAAATGACCTGAACAACAACCTGGCGGTGGTGGGCTTTTATTATTTCGCCCGCTCGGAAGCCCTCCTCGAGGCGATCCGGCTCCAGATGGAGCGCCGGGTCACCCTCAAGGGAGAATACTTCCTGGCGGACGCGGTCAATATCCTGCTGGAGCAGGGGCTCCGCATGCGGACCGAGAACGTCCAGGTCTGGCTGGATGCCGGCACCCCGGAAGCCTTGCTGGACACGAACCGCTACCTGCTCGAGCACGGGTATGACAACAGCGGCGAGCTGTCCGGGCGCTCCGGGTGCGTGGTGATCCCCCCGGTGTACATCCACCCGACGGCGGAGGTGAGCGCCGCGGTGGTGGGGCCGGACGTGTCGCTCGGCGAGGGTTGCGTGATCCAGAACAGCATCGTGCGCAACTCGATTATCGAGGGCGGGGCGCAGGTCACCGATTCGCTCCTCGAGGGGTCGATCCTGGGCCGCGACGTGATCGTGACCGGCTCGCCGACCCGCCTCAATTTGGGAGACCAATCCTGGGCGACGAACTAGACCGCCCGGTCGAGTGCCATTCGGGCTATGCCTATGCCGAGCGGCCGGTTGCCCTGCGCTGGGAGGGCCAGCGCCTGGAAATCGACCGCGTGGAGGCGGAATGGCGGGCGACGGAGGGACGCCGTTTCAAGGTCCTCACCCGGGATGGGAGGGCCTTCGATCTTCTTCACGACGAATTGTCTGACGAGTGGCGGATTAACCCGTTATAATCGGATGCGAGAGCCCGCACCAAGGAGAAATTATGCCCCCATCGTACCTGTCCCAGAAGGTAGCCAGCCTGCGTCCATCCGGAATTCGCAAATTCTTCGATATCGCCGCGACCATGAAAGAGGTGATCTCGCTGGGGATCGGCGAGCCGGACTTTACCACCCCCAAGCCGATCCTCGAGGCGGGCATCCGCTCGCTGACCGCCGGCGAGACGCACTACACCGGGAACTCCGGGAAGATGGAGCTTCGCAGGGCGATCTCGGAGCACCTGACCAAGCTTTATGGCGTCAGCTACGACCCGGCTGACGAGATCCTCGTCACCGTGGGCGTCTCCGAGGCGCTGTACCTCACCATGACGGCGCTGCTCGACCCCGGGGATGAGGTGATCATCCCCACCCCGTGCTTCGTGGCCTACCAGGCTGAGGTGCAGCTGGCGGGCGGGGTGGCCGTGGAGCTTCCCAGCCGGCTGGAGAATAATTTCCAGCTCGACCCGCGCGAGGTGGAAGCCGCCATCACCCCGCGCACCAAGGCGATCTTCATCGGCTATCCCAACAACCCGACCGGGGCGGTCGCCTCGCGCGAGGCGCTGCTGGAGGTGGAGCGCATTGCCGAGGCGCACGATCTGGTGGTGATTTCCGACGAGATTTATGACCGGCTGGTGTACGGCGAAAAGCACGTCTGCTTCCCGGCGCTGCCCGGGGCGCAGAACCGCACCGTTCTCCTGGGCGGTTTCTCCAAAGATTACGCCATGACCGGCTGGCGCATCGGCTATGCCGCCGGGCCGGCGGAGATCATCCGCGGGATGGTGCGGGTGCACCAGTATACGATCATGTCCGCTCCGACGACCGCGCAGGATGCGGCCCTGGTCGCCCTACAGTCCGGCGAGAGCGCCGTGCGGGAGATGGTAGCCGAATACGACCGTCGCCGCCAGCTGATCGTCAGCGGGCTGAACCGGCTGGGACTGACCACCTTCGAGCCCGGCGGGGCTTTTTATGCCTTCCCGCGCATCGCGCTCACCGGCATGGATGACGAGACCTTTGCCCAGCGCCTGCTGGAAGAGGAGCACGTGGCGGTAGTCCCCGGATCGGCGTTCGGCGCCGGCGGGGAGGGCTTCGTGCGCTGCTCCTACGCCACGGCGTACGAGAAGATCGAGGAAGCGCTGTTCCGCATGGAGCGCTTCATGCGCCGGCAGGGATAAACAACCCTCCCCTTAACCCTCTCCCGGCTCCCGGCAAAAAATGCTCGGGGCGCCCACAGGCCCGGAACCGCACGCCGTCCCGGCGCACTCGCGGAGCGAGCCTGCCGGGAGGCGCTGGGCCGCGGGGGGAGGGAGTAGAAAAGACCCCTCCTGCAGGGCATTCCACGGGCGAGGAGGACAGAAGACCCTTCTGCCTTCGAGAGAAGGGAAGGGATGAGGGTATCGGTGACTTCTCCTGATTTTTCCCAATTTGAACCCGTCATCGGCCTGGAAGTGCACGCCGAGCTGCAGACGCGCTCCAAGATGTTCTGCTCCTGCCCGGTGGTCGATTCCACCCAGGCGCCGGCGAACAGCGCCGTCTGCCCGGTGTGCGCCGGGATGCCCGGGGTGCTGCCGGTGGTCAACCGCGAGGCCGTCGAGCTGGGCCTGCGGGTGGCCCTGGCGCTCGGCTGCCAGGTCGCGGAGACCAGCCTGTTCGCGCGCAAAAACTACTTCTACCCCGACCTGCCCAAGGGCTACCAGATCTCCCAGTACGAATACCCGCTCGCCGAGCGCGGGCGCCTGGTCCTCCAGACCGCGGGCGGCGAGCGCGAGATCCGCATCCGGCGCGTCCACCTGGAGGAGGATACCGGCAAGCTCACCCATGTCCGCGAGAACGGAGAAAGCTACTCGCTGGTCGACCTCAACCGCGCCGGCGTGCCCCTGCTCGAGATCGTCTCCGAGCCGGACATGCGCTCCGTCGAAGAGGCGCGCGCCTACGCGGGCGCCCTGCGGACCCTGCTGCGCACCCTGCGGGTCAACTCCGGCGACATGGAGAAGGGCGTCATCCGCTTTGAGGCCAACGTATCCATCCGCCCGCGCGGCGAGGAGACGCTGGGAACGCGAGTCGAGATCAAGAATCTCAACAGCTTCCGCGCGCTGGAGCGCTCGGTGGCCTATGAAATCCGCCGGCAGTCGGAAATCGTGTCCTCGGGGGGCAAAATTGCGCAGGAGACCCTGGGCTGGGACGACGAGAAGGACCAGACCTACTCCCAGCGGAGCAAGGAAGAGGCTCACGACTACCGCTACTTCCCCGAGCCGGACCTGCCGCCGCTGGTGGTCGACCCGGCCTGGAAGATCGGAA
>JAJYJF010000062.1 GCA_021796375.1 Chloroflexota bacterium
ATGAGCTGCGCGTAGGCAATCATCGATATGGCATCTACCGGCTGGACCGGCTGCAAAAATCCGGCTTTGGCGAGATCAGCCGCCTGCCGTTCTCCATCCGGATCCTGCTGGAAGCGGTCCTCCGGCACCTGGATGGAGAAGAGGTCACCGAGCGCGACGTGCGGAATCTCGCCGGCTGGGAGGGCAAACCGGCGGAGCGCCCGGCGATGCCGTTCTTCCCGGGGCGCGTCATCATGCAAGATTTCACCGGCGTCCCGGTGGTGGTCGACCTGGCGTCCATGCGCTCGGCCATGCAGCGGCTGGGTGGGGACCCTGCCCGGGTCAACCCGTTAATTCCGGTCGACCTGGTGATCGACCACTCCGTGCAGGTAGATTTTTTCGGCACACCCCAGGCGCTGCAGCTCAACGCCGATCTGGAGTTCCACCGCAACCGCGAGCGCTACGAGCTGCTGCATTGGGCGCAGAAAGCCTTCCAGCATCTCCGCGTCGTCCCACCCTCGACAGGGATCGTGCACCAGGTGAACCTGGAATATCTGGCCAGGGTAGTCCTGACCCGCGAGGAGGACGGCCAGGAGCTGGCCTTCCCGGACACGCTGGTGGGGACGGATTCGCACACCACGATGATCAACGGGATCGGCGTGGTGGGCTGGGGCGTCGGCGGGATCGAGGCTACCGCCGCCATGCTCGGGCAGGCGGTCGATATGCTTGTCCCGGACGTGATTGGCTTCAAGCTGCACGGCAAACTGCGGGAAGGCGCCACCCCCACCGACCTGACCCTGACCATCACCCAGATGCTGCGCAAGAAGGGCGTGGTCGAGAAATTTGTCGAATTCTACGGGACGGGCCTGACCGCGCTGCCGGTCACCGACCGGGCGATGATCGCCAACATGTCCCCGGAGAACGGCGCCACCATCACCTACTTCCCGGTGGATCAAAAAACGCTCGAGTACCTGCGCCAGACCGGACGCTCGGAAGATCTGGTCCGGCTCGTGGAGGCGTACTTTAAGGAGCAGCAGCTCTTCCGCACCGACGAGACCCCGGACCCGATTTACACGGACACCCTGGAGCTGGACCTCGCCACGGTCGAGCCAAGCCTGGCGGGCCCCAAGCGGCCCCAGGACCGGGTTCCCCTTACCCAGGTTAAATCCAGCTTCGAGAAGGCGCTCACCACCCCGAAAACCGAAGGCGGGTACGCGCTTTCGCCCGAGGAGCTGGAAAAGTCCGCGAAGGTGAAGATGGACGGCGAAGAGGCGGAGATGCGCCAGGGGGCGGTCGCGATCGCGGCGATCACTTCCTGCACGAACACCTCCAACCCGTTCGTGATGGTCGGCGCGGGGCTGCTGGCGAAAAAAGCGGTTGAGAAAGGTCTCAAGGTAAAACCGTATGTCAAAACCAGCCTGGCGCCGGGCTCGCGGGTGGTCACCGACTACCTGCAGAAGGCGAACCTGCTGGAGCCGCTGGCCCAGCTCGGATTCTCCCTGGTCGGCTACGGCTGCACCACCTGCATCGGCAACTCCGGCCCGCTGGACGAGAACGTCTCCGAGGCGATCGCGGGCGCGAACCTGGTCGCCGCCGCCGTCCTCTCGGGGAACCGGAACTTTGAAGGCCGCATCAATCCGCAGACCCAGGCCAACTACCTGGCTTCTCCTCCGCTGGTGGTCGCTTACGCGCTGACCGGCAGTGTAGACGTGGACCTGGAGCACGAGCCGCTCGGCGTCGGGGTGGACAACCGGCCGGTTTACCTGCGCGACCTCTGGCCTTCCTCCCAGGAGGTGCTGGATACCGTCACGCGCAGCGTTGACCCGGAAATGTTCCGCCAGCGCTACGCAGACGTGCTCACCGGCAACCAGACGTGGAACGATATCCAGTCTGGCGACGCAGAGATTTACGAGTGGAACCCGGATTCGACCTACATCCAGGAACCGCCGTACTTCGACGGGCTGACGGCCGAACCGCCGCAGGCGATCGATGACATCCGCGGCGCCCGGGTGCTGGCCGTGCTGGGAGATTCGGTGACCACGGATCACATCTCGCCGGCCGGAGCGATCCCGGTCAAAAGCGCGGCGGGGCGGTTCTTAATCGAGAACGGTGTGGAACCGAAGGAGTTCAACTCTTTTGGCTCGCGGCGCGGGAACGACCGGGTGATGACCCGCGGCACCTTCGGCAATATCCGCTTGAAAAATGGGCTGGTCCCCGGGGTTGAAGGCAGCTTCACCCGGCACCTGCCCGACGGCGAGCAGATGACCATCTTCGATGCGGCCATGAAATACAAGGAAGCGGGCATCCCGCTGGTCGTGCTGGCGGGCAAGGAATACGGGACCGGCTCCAGCCGGGACTGGGCTGCCAAGGGCCCGTTCCTGCTGGGGGTGCGGGCGGTGATCGCCGAATCCTTCGAGCGCATCCACCGGTCGAACCTGGTCGGCATGGGGGTGCTGCCGCTGCAGTACAAACCCGGCCAGAATTCTAAATCACTCGGCCTGACCGGCGAGGAAACCTTCGATATCCAGGGCCTGAAAGGGCGGGGGAAGCCGGGCGGGGAAGTGACCGTCCGCGCCGCGCGAGCGGATGGCAGCCAGGTGGAATTCCAGGCGCTGGTGCGCATCGACACCGCCATCGAGCTCACCTACTACCGCAACGGTGGGATCATGAACACCGTCCTGTACCAGATGCTCAAAGGATGAAACTAGGCTGATACTTGTGGATTCGCGCCACAAGTGCCTCGCCCAGGGCGAGGCGTCCTGGCAGTCAGACGAAGTTCCAGGTTCTGTAGATGAGACCGGGCGCATGCAGCGCCCGGTCTTCAGGTTCATTCAGGGCTGGCCCGGCTTCCCATCCGCAGCATGAAGCGCAGAGTAGATTCCCGGGGGGATGGGAATTGCCCATTCACCGGGACGCGCCCGTGCCGGTCATCGTCCCCGTGCGGCAGCCCTCCCGCGTAGCTTTTCGGCAACCGGGGTGTTATCCCCTTTGGATTCCCAAAACCGGGGGATCCACCTCCCGAACCGAAAGGATCTGGCATGCAAGCAACGCAGCTGATGGCCCTGATCTCCATCCTGGCGCAGGTGATCTTCCTGGAGGGGGTCCTCTCGCTGGATAACGCCGCCGTGCTTGGCGCGGTTGTGCTGGTCCTGCCGGATGACCAACCCGTTCCCTGGCCGCGCGGGATGGCCGGGTTGGGCCGGTTCTTGCGGCCCATCCTCGGCTTCCAGCGCACCGCCGCCCTGCGGGTCGGGCTGCTCGGCGCCTATCTGGGCCGGGGGCTCATGCTGCTGCTGGCCAGCTTCGTCATCCGCAACCCCTGGCTGCAACTGCTGGGAGCTTTCTACCTGCTCAACATCAGCGTGGCAGAGCTCGGCCACCTGGGCGAAGAGGACGATGAATCGGCCGCAGGGCGCCAGGAGCGGATGCGCAGCTTCTGGGCGACGGTGCTGACGGTGGAGCTGATGGACCTGGCCTTCAGCCTGGATAACGTGGTGGTGGTCATCAGCCTGTCCGACAAGATCTGGCTGGTGATGGCGGGGGTCGCGGTCGGGATCCTGACCATGCGCTTCGCAGCCGGCATCTTCTCCAGGCTGATCGAGAAGATCCCCGCGCTCGGTCCGGCCGCATACCTGCTGGTCTTCAATATCGGGGTCGAATTCATCTTAAAACGGCTCGGGGTGGATCCTTCCGAGGCGGTGCGCTTCGGACTCAATGTGGGCGTGCTGGCCGCGGCGGTGGTCTACTCCCGCTGGCCCTGGCTGCAGCGGGCGCTGGCGCTGCCGTTCCGGGCTTTCCGGTGGGTTTTTTACGCCCTGGACTGGCTGATCGGCCGGATCCTAATGCCGGTTGGCTGGGTCTTCGCGAAGCTCGCGGATTACTTTAGCCTCTCCCCCCGGCGGCTCTCCATCCCTCAATCCGGATCCGATTGACGCCGTCATCCCACGCAGGCACGGAGCCGGTGGTAACGAGGCGGTTCACCTGATATTCAACGCTCCATCCCTGGATTTATTTCGGAAGGGTGAATCGCAGCCGGGGATTCAACAGCTCATTCAGATAATCCCCTAATAAATTCCAACCGAACCCAAAAACGACCAGTGCGAGCGTCACCGGGATGAACACCCACCAGTATCCAAACGGGTTTCCTCCCACTCCCACGATCCATTTGTGCCCTACCGCGAGCAGCCCACCCCAGTCTGACTTTCCGCCAACCCCGATGTAGGTAAAGCCAGCCTGCAGAAGGACCAATCCGCCCACGTCGCGGGTAGCCAGCACGATCACGTTCGCGATGGAATTGGGGATCAGGTGGCGGAAGAGGATCCGGCCCGGCCTCGCGCCCGCGGATCTTGCCGCCAGAACGAACTCCGAATGCCGGATGCGCTCCATGTCTGTATAAATCACGCGGGTATAGGGCATCCAGCCGAAACAAATCAGCGCCAGCATCACATTATCCAGACCAAGCCGGTTCAGGCTGGTCTCGAGGAATCCCGGTTCGACCCAGGAGTTTTGCGAAAAAAACAGCTGACCAAAGAGGACGACCCCGGCAATCACGGGAAATGCCAGGAAAGAATCGGTGATTCGTAAGACCAATTGGCCGGCTGCACCCCCTATATAGCTGCTGGCTGCTCCCACTACCGAACCGAATATACTGATCAGCAGCATAGCCGAGGCGCCAAAAAGTAGCGCGGAACGCGCACCCCAGATCAGGGTATAGTAGACGTCAATTTGTTTGAGGGCCCCTAGAGGAACCGTCCCCAGGCGGTAGTCCGGTTCCGGCGGGTTGGGCAGAAACTGGACGGCAGGCTCGACAAGGCGGTACGTACTGGAGCCATCGGACGGACCCGATGGAGCCAGGAGAGGAGCCGAAAGCGCGACGATGACGAAAAACAGGACGATCAGGATAGAGAGCACTCCGTACCAGGGAAAGAAACGGCTTTTGAAGGGGTTCACAGCGTCGTCCATTCGTTGCGGGCGCGCGGATCCACTACGGCGCGCAGTATGTCCATGACGAACATGATTAACAGCACCACGATCACGTTATAGATGGTGTATCCCAGCGCGGCTGGCGCATCGGCCACCACCAGCAGTCCGTTGACGGCTATTTCGGAGATCCCGTGGAAGTTAAAGATCCGTTCCACGATAAATACGCCCGTGAGAAGTGCGGCCGCAGACAGCGCGCTGCTGGCTAAAGCTGGCGCAACCACGTTGGGGAACAAATGACGCCACAACAAAACCCGATCGGAGAGGCCGCGCGATTTTGCAGCCAGAATATATTCTTTCTGCAGTTCGTCGATCGCCGACGCGCGCACGATCCTGCTCAGGGTAGCCCAGTGGACCAGGCTGAGAGTCAGCACCGGGAGCACGAGGTGTCTCAACGCATCCAGGCTGACATCCGCACGGCCATTCAAGAGCCCGTCGATGGTGACCTGGCCGGTGTAGTGGACAAAGCTGGAAGAATTGAAGACCATACCCGCGGCGGTTCCCAACCGCTCGGGAGGGAACCAATGCAGGCCCACGTAGAAAATCGTCAGCAGCACCAGCGCCAGGATAAAAGGAGGGAAGGTCATGGCGGTATAAGCCGCGATCCGGTAGCCGAAATCCGCGGGCTGATTGCGGTTCCATCCGGAGATTGCTCCGCCGATCAGTCCAAATGGAATCAGAAACAGCAGAGAATAGAACGTCAGCTCTGCGGTGATCGGGGTTCGCTGGAGTAAGTAGTCCAGCACGTACGCGGATAAGTTGTAGCTGTAACCCCACTGCCCCTGGACGAGGTTGACCAGCCAGCGGCCATACTGGACCGGATAGGGATCATCCAGCCCGTTTACCTGGATGATGTGCTGGATGTACTGGTGAAGCTGCTGATCGGTTAAGTGGATTAAATTTGCCCCGCGGGGAATGTACAGCTCGGCCCTTGTTTCCGCAGGTGTCATCATCACGATGGCGTAGAGAATTGCGGTAATGATCAGCAGCGTTATCAGGGCAGAGACGATACGGGTACTGATGTAGCGCGCCCAAGGAAGCATGGGAACTCTTTAGCGGTATCTTTACGTAAATTATCTGGGATAATCCTACGGTTTCATCCATTATATCGATATCGCGACCCAATAAGCAATCACGAATACCCTGCCTATTCTTCTTTCTTATCCGCGCTGATATCAATCTTTAGTTTGTATTCCAGGAATTCATCCAGACCGGTTGGTCGATAATCCAGGCTCTGGTGGCGGAAATAGGTGTTGTAAAGGTCCGCGTAATGCCCGCCGCTCCGCAGCAGCCCGTCATGGTTCCCCTCTTCGATGATCTTTCCGCTGCGCATCACGATGATCCGGTCGGCGGAGCGGACGGTTGACAGCCGGTGGGCGATCAGGATGCTGGTGGTGTGGTGCAGGATCAGATTGAGCGCCTGCTGGATCTGCCATTCGGTGAACGGGTCCACGCTGGCGGTCGCCTCGTCCAGGATGAAAATCGCCGGTCCCTGGACCAGCACGCGCATGAGCGAAACCAGCTGCCGCTGGCCCATGGAGAGCCGCGTCCCGCGCTCTCCCACCTCGGTCTGCAGCCCCTGGGAAAGCGTCTCCAGCCACTCGCCGCCTCCGATCCGGTTAGCCATCCGTTCGATCTGCTCGTCGGTCGCAGCCGGGGCGGCGTAGCGAATGTTCTCGGCGACCGTGCCGGCGAACAGAAATGGGATCTGCGAGACGATCCCCAGCTGGCGGCGGTAGGCCTCCAGGTTGAAGGTGCGGATATCCTCGCCGTCGATCAGGATCTTCCCGGATTGGAACTCGTAAAATCGGGCGATCAGCTTGGCGACCGAGGTCTTCCCCGCGCCGGTATGCCCGACCACCGCCACGGTTTCACCGGCGGCGATTTTCAGGTTGAAATCTTGCAGGACGGCTTCATCCGGCTTGTAGCGGAAATCGACGTGCTGGAACTCGATCTCACCGCGGAGCTGCGGCACGGGCTGGCTGCCTTCCTGGACGACCGCCGGGGGGGCATCGATGAGAGCGAAAACCCGCTCGGCTGCCGACAGCCCGTTCTGGATCTGCGACCAGAAGGAGGTCAGGTTCATAATGGGCGAGAGAAAACGGTCGAGGCTGAGCAGGAACAGGTACCAGGCCCCCGCGGAAACCATCCCCTGGGTGACGCTGATCCCACCGGTGTACACCATCCAGGCCAGGGCGATGTAGGCCAGGGTGTTGAGCGTCGGGTAGACGATGGTCAGCGCCAGGCCGCGGCGCACGTTGGCGTGGTAGGAAAGGTGGTTGGCAGCTTCAAACTCCTTGAAAATGCTGCTCTCCTGGCGGAAATTCTTCGCCACCGCGATCCCGCTGACCGTCTCTTTGATCTCGGAGTTCACGTTGGCCATGGCGCGCATCCCGTTGCGGGTGACCTGGCGGGCGATCCGGCGGTAGGCGATCCCCATGGCAAAAACAACCGGGATCAGGGCGAAGGCGTACAGGGAAAGCCGCCAGTCGATGCGGATGATGACCACCGCCAGGATGCCGGCTTCGACCACCTGCGCCGCATTATCGGAAGCCAGGGAAATGAGATCGCCGAAATCGCGGGTGTCGCTGCTGATGCGGGAAAGGATGCGGCCGGACGAGAACTCGTCGTAGAAGGAGAGATCGTGACCGGCGGCCGATTCGAATGCGTGGGCGGCCAGGGTCATCACCACCTCGGCGATCGTCCGGGCGAGGAGCCGGCGGTTGAGCCAGTTGGCAGACCAGGAAGCAACCCCCACCAGCAGCACGGATCCCGCCAGCAGGAAGATGGTGAGCAGGGACGGATTTGAGCGCAGCAGGTCCACGCCCCGGGAAACGATCAGCGGCATGGCGGCCCCGCAGCCGGAGACAAAGATCACCAGCAGCAGGATGACCCCTAACCGGCGCCCCTGGCTGCGAAATAAGGTCAGGATCCTGCCGACCAGGTAGCGGTCGGAGTACTGGCGGTCGTAGTCTTCGGCGTCGAGCCCGGCAAAAATGCTCATTCGCTGAAAATTCTCCGGTAAGATTCAGAAGAGTCCATCAGGTCCTTGTGCGACCCGGCCGCCACCAGCTTCCCCCGGCGCAGGACGAGGATTAAATCCGCCCAGCGGATTTGCGACAGGCGGTGGGTAATCATCAGGGTGGTCCGTCCGAGGGCGGCCCGGTAGATCGCATGCTGGATGCGGTCTTCCGTGGCGCTGTCGATCGCGCTGGTCGAGTCGTCCAGGACCAGGATGCGCGGATCGGTCAGGAAGGCGCGGGCCAGGGCCAGGCGCTGGCGCTGGCCGCCCGAAAGGGTCACCCCGCGCTCGCCGATCACCGTCTGGTAGCCCAGGGAGAAAGATTGGATGAACTCGTCCGCCTGGGCGGCTTCGGCAGCCCGGATAATCTCCGCCTGGCTGGCGCGCGGGGCGCCAAAGGCAATGTTCTCCGCGATCGACCGGGAAAACAGGAAGATATCCTGTTCGATGATCGATACGCCGCGCCGCAGCGCCTCCAGGTTCCACTCCCGGACGTCTACGCCATCCACCAGCACCTGCCCGGAGGTCACATCGTATGTCCGGTTGATCAGCTTGACCAGGGTGGTCTTGCCAAAGCCGGTCTGCCCGACGACCGCCACGGTCTGGCCGGCCTGGATCTTGAACGAAACCTGATCCAGCACGGGATCTTCATTCTCATACGCGAAACTGACATCCCGAAACTCAATTTCCCCGCGCAGGGAACCGGTGTAGCCGCTGAGGTTCTGGTCCAAATTGTTCTCGCGCTGCATCAGGTCCAGGATGCGCCGGGCGCCAGCCAGCCCCGAGGAGATGCGCGAGTACGCCCAGCTGGACGTCCAGGTAGGGAAATCTAGCAGCAGGAGCAGGCCGAAGTAGCCGATCACCTGCCCGACGTTCAGGATCCCGAAATGGAACAGGATGAGGGCGTGCAGCAGGCCAAACGAATAGGCGATCATCATCAGCAGAAGCGGCACGAAGCGGGCTTCCTCGAACCCCTGGCGGACGGCGGCCTCCCGGTAGCGCGCGGCGTTCTTCCAGAACCGGGCCACCTCATTTTTTTCCTGGCTGGCGCCCTTGACGGTCTCGATCCCGTCCAGGCTTTCGGCCAGGCGGGAGTTGAGGATGC
>JAJYJF010000063.1 GCA_021796375.1 Chloroflexota bacterium
CTCAGACCGGGCCCTTCGCCGGAAGGCGGCGCCCAATCCGCGTGAGGCCGCCGCGTTCTGCCCGCCCTCCTCACGCGGGGGACAGGCGGGACGGAAATTTGCCAGCCGGGCAGGCTAGTCCCGGATGGCGGCGCGCAGCTTGCGCGCCAGGACTCCAAAATGGGGGGTATAGCGCATCTCCTCCACCCGCGGGCGCGGGAGATCCACTTTCAGGTCCATGGAGATCTGGCCGGGGCGGGAGGTCAGCACCAGCACCCGGTCGGAGAGGAACAGCGCCTCGCTGATCGAGTGGGTGACCATCAGCACTGTCTTGCGGTCGGCCTGCCAGATGCGCAGCAGCTCCGCGCCCATGCGCTCGCGGGTGAGGGCGTCCAGCGCGCCGAAAGGCTCGTCCAGCAGCAGCAGGTCCGGGTTCTGGATGAGCGAGCGGGCGATGGCCACGCGCTGCGCCATGCCGCCGGACAGGTCTCGCGGGCGGGTGTTCTCGAATCCCTGCAGGCCGACCAGATCGATCAGCGCCCGGGCGCGCGCCTGTGCCTGGTCGCGCGGCGTCCCCTGCAGCTCGAGCGGCAGGAGGATGTTTTCCAGCGCCGTCCGCCAGGGCATCAGGTTGGCCTGCTGGAAGACGACCCCGATGCGCGGTCGAAGCCCGCCCTCGCCCGGGAACGTGAAGGTCACCCCGCCCCGGGTGGGAGGCAGCAGCCCCGCCAGCACCCGCAGCAGGGTGCTTTTCCCGCTCCCGGATGGGCCGAGCAGGCAGGTGAACTCCCGGGCGGGCATGGCGAAGCTGACCCCATCCAGGGCAGACAGCCCGCCGTTCCCGTTCGGGTAGGTCACCCCCAGGCCGCGCACGCTCAAAACCGGTTCAGCATCCATGCTTCGCGGGCCTCAACGACTGGACTCACGGCAGATAGGCATTTGAATAGACCTTGGTCAAATCCAGCGGCTGGGTGAGCAGTCCCATGTCGAGCATGACTTTCTGCATGTTCTCCCAGGCGGCCGGGTCGGTGTACCCGGGCCTGTTCGTCTTCCACAGCTCCAGCGTCGCGTCCAGCACCTGCCGCTGCACTCCGGCGTTGGCGCTCGTGCTCAGCCCCTCCACATACTTCGTGCTGATCTGGAAGGCCTGCTGCGGATCGGCCACGGTATCGGCGATCCCCCGCAGGAGGGCCTTCACCATCCCGCGCACCAGCTCCGGGTGCTGCTTCAGGGTGGTCTCGTTTGTGAGCAGCCCGTTGGAGACCAGGTGGGTGTAATCGGCCACGCGCAGGGTGTTCACGTCGACGCCCTGGGCCTTGAGCTGCACCGGCTCGTTGGTAAAGTAGGTGACCACGCCGTCCTCGCGCCCGGCGGCCAGGGCTTCCACCTGGGTGTAGCCGATCGTATCCAGGGTGATGTCTTTTTCGGTCAGCCCCCCGGCGGCGAGCAGCGCCCGCAGCCCGATGTAGCTGGCCCCGGAGAGCGCCGGGATGCCGATGCGCTTGCCTTTCAGCTCCGCGGGGCGGGTAACGTGCTCGGAAGCCTTCAGCGTCACCCCGATCGGGTAGTTCTGGTACCAGGACATGACGTACACAATCGGCATCCCCTGAGCGCGGCCGAGCAGCACCTGCTCTCCGGAGACCATGCCAAACTGGAGCTGGTTGGCGCCGACCAGGGAGACAATATCGGTCTCCATGTTGTAGTCGATGGTCACGTCCAGCCCGGCCTGACGGAAGTAGCCCTTGTCTATGGCGATGTAGAGGGGCGCGAACTGGACGTTGGGGACGTACCCCACGGGCAAGCGCACTTTAACCGGGGTCGGGGCCGGCGTGGGCGCCTGGGAGGCAGCCGGGGTGGGTGCCGGGGCGCACGCCGCCAGCAGCAGCATAAGGATGATGAAAGGGATCAATCTCTTCTTGGACATTGTTGGCATGGACCTCATATCAGAATTTTCGGATGGGCTGCCCGCGGTTGGGGCAGGCATCCCGTTCATCCGTTTCACAATTCAGCAAATCCCGGTCGCAATCTTCATTCTCCGTTCCCTAGTCTTCCTCTTTTCTCGACCAGGCCAGGGCGCGCGATTCGATGCCGGTCACCACGCCGTAGAGCGCCAGCGCCATGGCAACCAGGGTGAACACTGCCACGAACACGAGGGAGGTGTCATAGCGCGCCCGGGCGGTGTTGATCAGGAAGCCCAGCCCCTGGTTCGCGCCGACGAACTCGCCCACCACCGCGCCGATCACCGAAAGGGTGGCCCCGATGCGCAGTCCGCCCAAAAAGACGGGCAGGGCCGCCGGGACCTCCAGGTAGATCAGGATCTGCCGGCGGCTGGCGCGCAGCGAGCGCATCAGGTCGCGCAGGTTTTCCGGGACCGCGCGCAGACCTACCGCGGTGTTCACCAGCACCGGGAAGAAGACGATCAGGGCGCAGATCAGGACTTTGGAGAACATCCCCGGCCCGAACCAGATGATCAGCAGCGGCGCGACCGCCACAATCGGGATCGCCTGGCTGGCCACCAGGTAGGGTGCCAGCAGCGTCTCCACCACCGGCGATTTTGCCAGCAGGTATCCGAGCCCGGTCGCCAGGCAGGCTCCCAGAAGCAGCCCGGCCAGCACCTCCACGAGGGTGGTCGCGGCGTTGGGCAGCAGGCTGCCGTCCGCCAGCGCGGTCACGAAGCTCTGCCAGACCCGCCCCGGCCCGGGCAGGATGTACGCCGGGAGGTTAAACAGCCAGATCAGCGCTTCCCAGCCGCCGAGCAGCAGCGCAGCGGAGATGAGGAGCAGCAAGTTGCGGCGGCGGACGACCCAGCGGGTCATCCCCGGTTTGCCCATTCTGAGATTGCTCAAAACATCCATACCGTACCAGCTCAAACATTAACGAAGAATGCCCCGAAAAGGCACATTTCGGGGCAGGACCAACCATCGACAGACCCAGGCATAATATACCGGTCTGTGATTCTCCTTCTTTTATCCGGACTGTACCGTCGGCCCCGGAATTTCACCGGATCCTGCGCCTGGATCAGAGCCTGCGGCCCTGCGTGCGCTCGTGGGCTTTCCCTGGAAGGGATTTACCACCGATCGGGAATTGGAAGCCGTTCCCGCTTCCGCACCCTGCCCCGAAGGAAATGTTCAATTTGTCCCAGTATATTCCCGCTGGGGAAGCCTGTCAATAGACCCGGAACCCGCGTTTGCGGATGGAGCGCCGCCCGGTCAAATGGAAGCCGGGCCGTAGACCGCTTCGCCGGCCCGGGTGCGCATAGCCCACCACTGGTTCCCGAAATCGAAGTGCCACCACTCGCAGGGGTAGTTCACGAACCCGCTGGCTTCCATGGCCGCGCGCAGGATGGCGCGGTTGCCAGCCCAGGTCCGCTCTTCGTCCGTCAGGGGTTTTTCCGCCCGCAGCTCCTCAAAATAATCGCTCCAGGCCGCCGGCGAGAAGTCGTCGAAGGCGGTTCCCATGGGGACGGCCCGGTCCTGGCCGTCCACCAGCGAGAGGTCGACCGCGCCGCCCGTGTTGTGGGGCGATGGGGCGGTGGGGCTCGCCGACGGCAGCGAGACGAACATCGCCACGCGCCGGTCCAGCTCGGCGGCCTCCAGCCCGGGGAACCCGGCGACCACCCGGGCGCGGTAATCCCGGTACAGCTGGGTCTGGACCTCCACCGAGCGCCACGCGTCCCAGATGACCAGCTTCAGCGAGCCGGGCAGGCGCTCCGCCGCGGCGGCCAGCCTCTGGCAGGCCGTCTCGCGGGCGAAGCAGTCTCCGGACGCCCCGCGGATCTTCTGCAGGAAGTATTGCGGCGAAACCACGATGCGCGGGTGAACGCCGCGCAGGGAGATCAGGCTCTCCCCGTTTTCACGGATGGGGATCTGCTGCCAGTTTTCATAGCCTGTGGCCATCGGGTTCCGCCTCTCTCACGAATCTTCATCTTCCAGCAGGGAGCCGATCGGGACCGGGTGGAGCGGCGGGCGGACGGAGTAGCTGCCGGTCGTCTCCGGCGCGGCGCCCGCGCCCAGCTCCCGGAGGAGCACCGCCGTCACCGGCCGCTCGCACATCCTGCCCTGGCAGTTCCCCATGCCCGCCCGGGTCAGCATTTTGACCTCGCCGAGGGTCTGCGCTCCGGCCGCCACCGCCTGCTTCACCGCGCCCAGGGTGACCTCCTCGCAGCGGCAGAGCGGGGTATCCTCCTGGAGCAGTGAGACCAGCCCCGGCGGCAGGGGATAGAGCTCGGCCAGCGCCCGGGCGAAGCGCTGCTGCTGGGCCCACGCGGGGCGCACCCGGCGGGAGAAATCCTCTGCCTGCTGCGCGGTGATCTTTCCCAGCTCGCGGGCCGCGGCCGTGCCGGCGATCTGCCCTTCCAGGCGCGAGTTCTCCGCCCCCGCGATCCCGGCGCAGTCTCCCGCACAATATACCCCCGGGAGGCTGGTTTGCAGGTTCTCGCCGCGCCAGGGCGCCCACCCGCCTTTTTGGGGCAGGTATTCGAGCCGGCAGCCGACCATCTGCGCCAGGCCCCGGTTGGGGGTCAGGCCGTAGCCGGCGATCACCCCGTCGACCTCGACGTTCCGTTCCGAGCCGGGCAGCGGCGCGCCGGCGGCATCCAGCCGGGCGATGACCGCTTTTTCGACGCGCCCCTCCCCGGAGGCCTCGACGACCGACCAGCCGGTCCGGTAGGGGGTTCCGGCCAGCAGCAGCCGGCTGAGATACCCGGCGCCTTCCCCCAGCCGGCGGCTTTCGCGCAGCAGGGTTGGGGCGTGCCGCAGGGCGCGGCGTGAAAAGCGGTTGGCCTCGCACACGCCCGCCACCGCGACACCCGCGGCGGAGAGGTGCGCCGCCGCGGAAAGCACCAGCGGCCCCGTCCCGCTCACCAGCACGCGCCGGAAAGGCGCGATGCGCTGGTTTTTCAGCAGGGTCAGCGCGGCCCCGCAGGTGAGCACCCCCGGCAGGGTCCAGCCCGGGAAGGCGACCGGGGTATCGTAGGCGCCGGTCGCCAGGATGAGCAGCCGGGCATGGATCCGCCGGGGGACCTCCGCGCCGGCCAGCGCGATGCTCCATCCAGAGCCGCTCTCGTCCGGAAAAATCCCCCATACGGCCGCGTTCCACAACCGGGCCAGCGGGGCGGCATCCAGGCGGCGGCTCAGACGCTCGCCCTCGGTTTCCTCTCCGGCCGGGCGGGACGCCTCAAACCCGGCCGGGAGCGGCATGTAAACCTGGCCTCCCGGGGCGGGGTGGCCGTCGATGACGGCCGTCTCCACCCCGGCCGCCGCAGCCGCCAGCGCGGCCTCCATCCCGGCCGGACCGGCGCCGATGACCGCCAGCTCGTAGCTCGCTATCATAAAGCAGGCTCCGCGTCGATCTCGATGCGCATCCCATCGGCCACCGGGGTGACGCAGGCGCGCACGGCGCGGACCTCGTCCACGGTGACCAGGCACTCATAGCACAGCCCCATCCCGCAGTAGACGCCCCGGGGCGCCCTGGCCCGGGCCGTGTGCCGGAATACCTGGATCCCCTCGGCGAGCAGCACCGCCGCGACGGTCTCGCCGGCGTAGGCATCCACCCATTTGCCATTGACCGCCACCCGCAGCGGCTTTCCCCGCCGGACCTCCGGCAGCAGCTTGCTGGTAACCTTGATTCTCACCTTCCAGCTCCTTGGGGAATACCAGGGAAAAACCGCCCGGGTGCGTAGCGGTCCAGCGGGCGGGGGGGCGCCTGCCCCTGGATCATCATGGCCATCCATCCGGCGAGCACGGGGATGGCGGAGATGGTCTCGAGCAGGCTGGTTGAGACGAAGAGGTTCTCCAGCTGGGGAACCCAGCCCACCAGCGGCTCTTCATCGGGGGCGATCGAGGTCGGCCGCGCCCAGGTGCGTACGGCGCGGACGTCGCGGAGGAACGGGTAAAACCCGGCTGCGGCGCGCGCCATGGCCGCCAGGCCCCAGGCGGTCGAGCGGTCGTGGAGGTCCCCGGTTGAGGCGACGGCTTCGGAAACGTACAGGCTTCCATCCGGCTCCGGGACGATCCCAAACGCGACCGCGTGGGATTTCCCGTAGATGGTCTCGTAGCTGTCGGCGACGCCGATGTTGTGGTAGATGCGGGGCGGGATCGGCTCCGTAATAAAAGCTTCCGCGTGGGAGTTCTGGATCGGCAGCTCGACCCCCGCCATGCGGGTGATCTCGTTCACCCACGAGCCGGTCATCACGGCCACCACGCCCGCGGAATAGGTTTCCGCGGCGGTCTTCACGGCGGTCACGCGCCGTCCCTGCACCTCCAGACCGGTCACCGGCGAGTCGCGGCGGATCTGCGCGCCGTACCGGGCGGCCGCCCGGGCCAGGGCCAGCGAAAACTTGAGCGGGTTGAGCGTGCCCTCGGTGCAGGCCACGGCGCCCAGCAGGCCATCCGTCCGCAGGTTCGGCTCGGCTTTCCGCAGGCTCTGGACGTCGATGATCCCGGTCGGGATCCCGGAGGCGGTCAGCACGCTGGAGCGCTCGGACCACAACCGGACCATGCCCTCCTCGCGGAGCAGCAGGAGCAGGCCGACTTTGCGCCATTCGTAATCAAAGTCGAGCTCTTCTTGCAGGGTCTCATGGGCTTTCAGCCCGTCCCGGACCAGGGCGATATTCAGCTCGTCCAGGTGGCCTTCGCAGGCCTGGGCCCTGCCGGCGCACGCGCCGGACGTCCCGCTGCCGATCCCCCGGGCTTCGAGCAGGAGCGTCCGCACGCCGGATTTCGCCAGGCAGTAGGCCGCGGCGAGGCCGTGAAACCCCCCGCCCGCAATGAGCACGTCGTAGGTTTGCATCCTCTCCCTCATGGAATCACTTCAGCCCCGGATCAGGCGCCCCGGAACCCAGCCCGGCCAGGACCCTCCCGGATGCCTCGGCGAAACCTCTCGGATAGGCTTCCCTCATCCCCATTCCTCTCCCACCGGGAGAAGGCAGGGTGACGGGCTATCCTCATCTTATGAAAGCCCTGAGGCGAACCTGCGCCGCCTTCCCGGGCGGATCGCCGCGGTGGTACAATCAAACCAAGCTTTACTTTTGTGAAGTGGTAATTTACAGGGATTATAGTCAGGAGAAATCGAAAAGTCAAACCCCGCGGGATCCCTCCACCTGCCCAGAGCCGGATAAAGGAAGTTCAATGGAAACCGTCGACCTGATCATCGTTCATGCCGCCATCGTGACCATGGATAAGGACCTGCGGATGCTGGACGACCACGCGCTGGTCGTCCAGGGCAACCGGATCGCCGCCATCGAGCCCAGCGGCGCGGCGCTCGCGAAATACGAGGGCCGCAAGACTATCGACGGGCGCGACCAGTTCATCTTCCCCGGGTTTATCAACACCCACACCCACCTGTTCCAGAGCGGCCTGAAGGGGTTGGGCCGCGACAAGCCGCTCTACGAGTGGCTCGACAGCTCGGTGCGCAGGGCGCTGCCCCACATGGTCTACGAGAACGTCTATCACGCGGCGCGGGCCGGCTGCATCGAGAACATCCGCAGCGGGGTGACGACCGTTCTGGACTACATGTACGCGCACTGCAGCCAGGTCGGCCTCGACGACGCCGTCTTCCAGGCGTTCGACGAGACCGGCATCCGCGGGATCCTGGGCCGGGCGCACACCAATACCGCCAGCCTCCCGGCCGGGGTGACCTGCCCCGTCAACGAAACCGAGGAGATGTTCTTCGCCGACGTCGAGCGCCTGGTGGAAAAGGCGCGCGGCCACGCGCGCATCTCGCTGGCCATCGCCCCGGGCATCATCTGGGACATGGACGAGCAGGGCTACCGGAGGATGCGCCGCGAAGCCGACCGCCACGGGATCCCGATCACCATGCACCTGGACGAAACCCATGACGACGACGAATACGCGCTGCAGCGGTACGGGGTCAGCGCCGCGGAGGTCCTCGACCGGAACGGGGTGCTGGGCGAGGATTTCATCGGGGTGCATCTGGTGCATCTCTCCGAGCGGACCCTGGAGCTGCTGGCGAAGCGGCGGATCAAAGTCTCGCACAACCCGGTGTCCAACATGATCCTGGCCTCAGGCGTATCGCCGGTCGGCGAGCTGAAGGGCCTGGGGCTGGATATCAGCCTGGGGACCGACGGGGCCGCCAGCAACGATTCGCAGAACATGCTCGAGGTCATCAAGACCGCCGCGATCCTTCACAAGTGCATCCATCAAGATGCCGCCCTGCTGCCTGCTATCGACATCCTCAAGATGGCCACCTGCGAGGGCGCGAAGGTGATCGGCCGGGGGGACGAGCTGGGCTCTATCGAGGCCGGGAAGCGCGCGGATTTCTTCCTGTTCGATCCGCGCAACATCGCCTGCGTACCGGTGGCGGACCCGGTCTCGTCGCTGGTCTACTCATCGAACCCGACCGCCGTACAAACCGTGGTCATCGATGGCCGCGTGGTCATGGAGCAGGGCAAGATCGGCACCCTCGATGAAGCGGCGGCCATCCGCGACCTCCAGCGGTCGGCATACGGGCTGCGCCAGCGGGCGGGCCTGGGGAACGAGATCAACGGGCGCAAGGTGATCGTCGGCCCGTTCACGTCCTGAGCGCCCCGTAAACGCGAACCGGAGGGGTGCGGCCGCCTGGGAATTCGCCCCGGCCCGCCGCGGATGTAAAGTAGAACTAACCATTCCCGGCGCACGTTAATTACCAATTGACAAAGCGCCGGGAGTAGGGTAGCATTTGACCCGAACCCGAAAGATAGATCCCCTGCCCCACGCCTGCCAGCCGCAGGCCGGCAGGGTATTTCAATAAAATGCCTTTTCCCGTCTTCTAGCTTGGAGGGTGTCGACGATGGAGTTCACGGGTTATCTCGATTTCTGGTTTACCGACCGGCCTATGGTCGAGCGGGTGGAGCCGATGGTCCGGCTGGGCATCCGCCGGGTGGACGTCTGGTCCTGGCGGCAGCAGCCGATGGCGGAGCTGGCGGCCGAATGCCGCCGGCTGGGCGCGGTGCTCAACTCCGTGTTCGACGACGAGATGGGCAGCCTGGCCGACCCGGGCGACAACGAGCTGACGCTCAGGACCTGGTCCGAGAGCCTGGAGATGGCCACCCGGTACGGCGTCGAGCACCTCTTCCTGTTCTCCAACCAGGTGGACCT
>JAJYJF010000064.1 GCA_021796375.1 Chloroflexota bacterium
CCGCCAGCCACCTGTATATCTACACCCACCGGCCGGATGTCAACGGGGTGGTGCATACCCATTCCCGCTACGCGACCGCCTTCGCCGCGCTGGGAAAGCCCATCCCGGTCTACCTGACCGCGCACGCCGACGAGTTCGGCTGCCCGATCCCGGTGGGGGGGTTTGCCCCCATCGGCGGGCAGGAGATTGGCCGCGAGGTCATCCAGTGCATCGGCGATTCGACCGCCGCCCTGCTCCAAAACCACGGGGTCTTCACGATCGGACCGACCGGCGAGGCGGCGGTGAAAGCCGCGGTGATGGTTGAGGATATCGCCCACACCGTCTGGCTGTCGCTGCAGCTCGGCCAGCCCCTTGAAATTCCGCCGGAGGCGGTCGAGAAGCTGCACTACCGGTACACGCACATCTACGGCCAGTAGCCGCAGGCCAGGATACAGATGGACGGCGCCCTCGAAAATCATCCTTGTAAACGAACGGTGTACGGCATATACTTGCGTCAGCGCTGTCGTTATCGCTGTCGTTATCGTTGTCTTTACCGTACCCCCTTTTCAATTAATGATTCGGTAGCTTACCTGTTCCGCCGGGCAGTTGAAGAAGCATAGGCAAGACCATCGCGGTGGGTTTCGACCATGAAACAGGCAAACTCGATGCACGTTACCCTGCAGGACGTCGCCAGGCAGGCGGGCGTTTCTGCAAAAACGGTCTCCCGGGTCGTCAACAACCAGGGTGAGATCAGCGAAGACACCCGGGTGCGGGTGCAGGCGGTCATTGAACAGCTCGGGTACCGGCCTAACTACCTCGCCCGCAGCCTGGTCAGCCAGCGCAGCCATTCGCTGGGCGTGGTGACCGCCGGCCTGGAACACCACGGCCCTTCTCACACCCTGGCCGGGATCGAGCAGGAATCCTACAAGCTGGGATATTCCCTGCTGTTCAGCCTCCTCCCCGAGCCGGACGTGCCCAACATCGCTCCCGTGCTGGATAATTTCGTCGCCCGCCGGGTTGACGGGATCATCTGGGCGGTGGCCGAGATCCAGAACAACCGCGCCTGGATTCGCCCCGAGGTGCTTGTAAACCTTCCCCCCATCGTATTCTTGAGCATGGCGCCTCGGGCGGGGCTTTCCATCGTGGCCGTCGATAACCGCGACGGGGGCATGCAGGCGGCCCAGCACCTGATCGACATCGGCCGCAAGAAAGTTGGCATGATCTCCGGGCCGCTCGGGTGGTGGGAAGCTCGCGAGCGCCTGGCCGGCGGCCGGCAGGCGCTGGAAGCCGCCGGGGTCGAATGCTCGCCGTCGCTCGTCAGCGAGGGCGACTGGTCCGCAGCCAGCGGCGCGCGCTGCATGCGCCAGCTCCTGGAAAGGCGCCCGGATATCGACGCGATTTTCGCTGGGAACGATCAGATGGCGCTCGGCGCGCTGGGGGTGGCTCACCAGCTCGGCCGCCGGATTCCGGAAGACATCGCGGTGATCGGCTTCGACAACATCCCCGAATCCGATAGTTTCTGGCCGCCCCTCTCTACCATCCATCACCAGCTTTTCGAGGCTGGCTGCATCTCGGTCAATGTCCTGCAAAAGATGATTGAGCTCAGGCTTCACGGCCGGGACCATGCTCCCGTCTTGCCCACGATATTGACCACCAGCTTGATCGTCCGCGCCAGCACCGTAAGCGTATCTCAGCTTGAGCGGAATTGACCCTTACCCCAAAAGAGGAGGTGAACTGACCGAAAGCCAGACGTCAATGCGAGTGCCTGTGGTTCGTCAAACCCGTCATTTCTACACTAGGAGGCGAAAAAAATGAAATCGAAGGTTTTGCGGTTCTCGGTCGTCCTTGTCATACTGACCCTCGTGATGACAGCTTGCGCCGCGCCAACCGCGGCTCCAACAACCGCCCCTGCCACAACGGCGCCCCAGGCTCCAGCAGCAACCGTAGCCCAGGCCCCGGCGGCGACGGTTGCTCAGGCTCCGGCTACCGCCGTTGTTCAGGCTCCGACAGCCCCCAGCACCACGGGCGGCGGCGCCCCTGCAGCCGGCACGGGCTGGTGCTCGGGTACCAAGATCGTTTTCTTCCCGGGCGGAACCCAGGGCGGCGGCTTCGAGACTGTCGTCTATAACGGCGCTGTGGCTGCAGCCGCAGACACGGGCGCGGACGTCCAGTACATGTGGTCCGACTGGGATCCTGCCAAGATGATCTCCCAGTTCCAGCAGGCGATGGCCACCAAGCCGGATGGGATTGCCATCATGGGCCATCCTGGCGATACCGCTTTCGACCCCCTGATCGATCAGGCTGAGCAGCAGGGCATCGTCGTGACGAGCATGAACACCCAGCTGCCTTTGGCGCAGGCCAAATATGCCTCCGCCGGTTTCGGATACGCCGGCGCGATCCTGTACAATGCCGGCTACGCCCTGGGCCAGGAGGCCGTGAAGCGGTCCGGTGTCAAAGCGGGTGACAAGGCTTTCCTATGGGGCCTGTTAGCACAGGCCGGACGCGGCGAGCGCACCAAGGGCGTCAAGGATGCCCTTGAGAAAGCTGGCTTGAAGGTGATCTATCAGGAAATCGACGATGCCACCAACGCCGATCCGTCCGCCGGCATCCCGACCTTCACCGGCATCTTCTCCGCGAACCCGGACATCAAGCTCATGGTGACCGATCACGGCAACCTGACGGGCAACGTGCAGAGCTTCCTGCAGGCTGCCAACAAGAAGCCGGGCGATGTTTACGCGGCCGGTTTCGATATGTCCGGCAACGCGGTCACCGCGATCAAGCAAGGCTGGCTGCAGCTGGTGATCGATCAGCAGCAGTACCTGCAGGGCTACTTCGGCGTCCTGCAGATCTGCCTGACCAAGAAATACGGCTTCTCCGGCCTGCAGATCGATACGGGCGCCGGCTTCGCCGACAAGAACAACATCGACATGCTGGCTCCATTAGTGGCGAAGCAGATCCGCTAGCTCGCACCTGCCTCGCATGGGCCAATAATCGGATGAACTGGCAGGGCTAAGCGGCTCGCGGCGAACTCCTGTCCGCTTAGCCCTGACCATCCAGATGGGAATACAATATCCTGGCAGCTGGTTAATTGGCCGAGCCGCGGCACGGGCCTCGAAGGTGTGGGTAAGGCGATACCGGATGGGAGTGGTCTATGGAAGATTACCGCCTCGAACTGAGAAATGTCTCCAAGTACTTTGGAGAGGTGCAGGCGCTGGAAGACATCAACTTTAAGCTGGGACGGAACGAGATCGTGGGCCTGCTGGGTGATAACGGCGCTGGAAAATCGACGCTGATCAAGATCATAACTGGATACCACCAACCCACCAGCGGCGAAATTTATTTCAACGGCAAGAAGGTGGATAACCTCACCGTCCCGAAGGCCAGAGAATTGGGCGTAGAAACGGTTTACCAGGAACGGGCCCTGGCCGAACTTCAAACCCTCTGGCGCAATATTTTTCTGGGACGCGAGCTGTGCAGCTCCCTGGGGTTCCTGGATATCCAGCGGATGAAGGACGAGACTCACCGCCTGATGAACGAATCCATGGGCTTCACCTCCCACGCGGTCAGCCCGGATTCCCGGGTGGGCAAGTACTCCGGCGGCGAGAAGCAGGGGGTTGCCATCGTCCGCGCGCTGTTCTTTGAAGCGGATATCATCGTCCTCGATGAGCCGACCATGGGCCTGTCCCTGAAGGAGACAGCCAAGCTGTCCAATTTCGTGAAGGGCATCAAGCAAGCTGGCAAATCCGCCATTTTTATTGATCACAATATCTTTCACGTCTACAACGTCGCCGACCGGGTGGTGGTGATCGACCGCGGTCGGGTTGCCGGTGAGTTCATGACTCAGGACATCGGCGTTAACGAACTGATGGAAAAAATGGTCCGCGTTGCAGAAACCGGCAGCCTCGAGTAACGGATGAATGTGGATGGACTCTATGAATACGCCTACGAATGGAACCTCGCCTGCTCCTGCGGTCACGCAGCATTATAAGGTCCCTTTTAATATCCGCAGATTTGCCCGCCAGAACAGCTCCCAGCTCGGAATTTTAGGCGTTTTTCTAGGCCTGTGGCTGGTCTTTATCATTGCGGCCCCGAACACCTTCTTATCCCCTCAGATCTATTCGGCGTTCATGACCTCAACGCCCTTCTTCGCCATCATGGCGATTCCCCTGACCGTGATCGTGATCGCGAAGGAGATGGATCTCTCCTTCCCGTCGATCACCGCCATGGGGATGGTGGGCTTCTGGTTCGCGTACAATGCCACCGCCTTTATCGGGAATACTACGGTCAGCGTGGGCCTGGCCATCCTGGCCGCATTGATCGTTGGGACCATCATCGGGTGGATTAACGGGATCATCGTCGTTAAGGTAGGGATCCCATCTCTCGTGGTTACCATCGGCACCCAGTTCTTCTGGCGCGGTGCGGTCCTCGTGCTCACCAACGGAAAAAACTTTCCGCTGGAGTACATCAAATCGACCATCTGGTACCCCTTGTTAGTCGGCAAGATCGGCGGATTTCTCCCCGCGCAGATGATCTGGTTGGTCATCGTTTCGATCCTGGTCTGGGTGCTGCTCAACCGGCACCGGTTTGGCGCCCACGTCTATCTGGTTGGCGACAACATCAACAGCGCCGAGCTGATGGGCGTCGATACCGGCAGGACCCGCATCCAGGCGTTCATGCTGGTGGGGCTGTTCTCGGCTTTCGCCGGCGTTATCGCCAGCTTCTTCGTGGCTTACTTCTGGCCGAATATGGGCAGCGGGTACCTGCTGAACACGCTGGCGGCCGTCTTCCTGGGCGGGACGTCCGTCTTTGGCGGCGTCGGCACCGTCCTGGGGACCTTCCTCGGGGCTTTTATCATCGGCTCCATCGATGCAGCCACCGTGGCGATCGGGATGACCGGATACCTCACCCAGCTGATCTACGGCTTCATCATCGTGCTGTCCGTGGCGATGCACAGCTACCTGCGCAAGCGCGCCGATTAGTTTGCGGGCACGGGCTCGATCTTCCAACCCGCCTGCACGTGGATCGTGGTGCTGTTGCCCGGCCAGTAGAGATGCGTCCAGTAGCTGCTGCCCCGCAGCACGGATGGGCTGGCGCCCAGGGTGACGATGATATGGTCCGGGGTGTAGTGAGCAAAATAAGTGTCCCGGGCAGCCGGTTTCCGCCCCAGGGTGGGATCCATCGCCGTCCACCCGATGCCGGGCAGGTACACGTCCGGCCAGGCGTGCTCGATTTTTGCATCCGCGTTTGTCCACTGGTCCAAATACAGCAGCCCCTCGAAATAGCGGGCCGGGATGCCCCGCGCCCGGCTGAGGGCTGCCAGCAGAGAAGCGTATTCAGTGCAGTCGGAACCCATCGGGCCCAGTGCGGCCTGCGCCCCCCAGTTCGCGTCGTTCGGGGTGTACACCAGCGTGTTCCCGATGTAATCGTAAAATGCCCGCACCTGCTCGCAGAGCGTGCCCTTCCCTTTGGCCAGCGATTTGGCCAGGGCGACAATCTGCGGGTTGGCCGATTCGATGCGGAATTCGGGCTGCGTAAAAGCGTCGATCAGGCTTCCCTGGCAGGCGGATAGATCGTAGGCCAGCTCGTTGACAGCCACGCGGTAGTCGATCTGGATGGTTTGGGTCGTGCCCGGGGGCTGCCCGGAAAAATCAAACTCGGCGTACTGGTTGCCGTATTCATCCACCACCGGCGTGTACGCTTTCGGGGAGACCTGCATGGAGAGCACGTCCTGGTAGGGAGGGAAGCTGCGAATCAAAGCCACCCAGATATTTTGCTTGACGGGCCGGCCCTGGCCGTCGTTGACCAGCGAGAGCTGCTGGCGCACGGCGTATTCGCGCCGCCCCAGCCGGGTAACCCGCGGGCCAGGCGTTGAGCTGGCAGGCTGGACGGCCTCTGTCTTCGCCTGGCAGCCCAGGGAAGAAAAAGCCAGGATGAGAACGATGAGCCAACCGGAAATGGTTTTGATACGGCCTCTCTTTTGCAGGACAGCTCGGCGTGGAAACCGGACGCGGCCAACAGCATTTTGAAGCGGCTTCAAATGGCTATTATATATCCAGGTCTCCGCTGCTGAAGAAGCTGTCTTTCCATCTTTCGATCCATTGAGGTTCTGCCTGGGCGCCATCTCGACCCGATTCTACAGGAGAAAAGATGATGAAACCTCGCGACCGCGTTTTAGCGGCTCTGAACCACCAGGAAAGCGACCGGATCCCGATCGACCTGGGCGCCACCATCGTCTCGTCGATCACAAAACCCGCCTACATCGCCCTGAAGCAGTACCTGGGCTTGCCCAGCGAGCCAATCCAGATGCTGGATTACGTCCAGCAGCTCCCCTACCTGGATGAGTCTCTCCTGCGCAGGCTGGGGGTCGATTTCCGCCTCGTGCAGCTGCCGGCGGCCACCGCGCCCGGGCTGGAGATCTTTGAAGAGGGCGACTACTACGCCTTCCGGGACCGCTGGGGGTCGAAGCTTCACATGCCCAAGACGGGAGGGCTGTACTTCGACTGGGTCGACTTCCCTATCCGCGAGCCGGCGATGGCCGCCCTCGACGCTTACCGCTGGCCGGAGCCCGACCCTCCGGAGCTGATCGACCGGCTGGCCGAACAGGCCCGCTTGCTCTACGAGACCACCGATTACGCCCTGGTGGGCAGCGCCGTGATCGGCGGAGGGATTTTTGAGCAGCCGGCGCGGACCATGGGGCTGCCGAACTTCCTGATCGCGCTCGTCAGCGAGCCCGAATTCGCCGACCGGTTGATGGACCGCATCACCGATATTTATATCGACTCCTGCGACCGCTACCTGGAAAAAGTCGGCCGCTACCTGCAGGTCTTCACCTACTGGGATGACGTCGCCGGGCAGGACGGCTGGCTGATCCGGCCGGAGATCTACCGCCAGCGCATCAAGCCCAGGCAGCGGCGGCTGGTGGAAGCGATCAAGAAAAAGACGCCGGCCAAGCTGTTCTATCACGGCTGCGGGGCCACCCGCGACCTCATCCCCGACCTGATCGACCTGGGTTTCGATATTCTCAACCCGGTCCAGGTCTCGGCGAAGGGCATGGACACGCACGCGCTGAAACGCGACTTCGGCCGCGATATCGTTTTCTGGGGGGGCGCGGTGGATACGCAGCACACGCTGCCGTTCGGAACCCCCCGGCAGGTGGCCGACGAGGTCAAGCGCCGCATCGACGACCTGGCCCCTGGGGGCGGGTTTGTCTTCGCCCCCATTCACAACATCCAGGCTTTTGTCCCGCCCGAGAACATGATGGCGATGTTCGACACCGCCCTCCAGTACGGCGTGACCCCGATCTCTCTTCCGAAGGGCTGAACCAGCATGCAGCACCGCGATCGCGTATTGACCGCGCTCTCCCACGAAGCGCCTGACCGCTGCCCCCTGCAGGTCAGCTTTACCCCCGAGTTCGCCGACCGCCTGCGCTCGGACCTGCGGATCCGGGGCAAAAAGACCCACAACCCGCACGGCGGGGGCAACACCTACGCGCTGGAACGAGCTGTGGACCAGGACCTGATCCTCACCTCGGTCGGGTGGGCAAACTCTTACTATCAGGAGGGCGACGCGTACACCGACGAGTGGGGGATTGGCTGGCGCGCCCAGCCCTACTCCACCCCCTACGGGCCCGGGCGCTACACCGAAATCGCGGGTCACCCCCTGGCGGACGAGCGCCTGGTTTCCTCCTACCGCCCCCCCGACCCGGACCGGCCCGAGCTGTACGCCGACGCGGCCGAGACGCTGCGGAACTTCAAGGATGAATACTGGATCGTGGGGGTGACGGTGACGACCATCTTCGAGACCGGATGGGCCTTGCGCGGCCTCGAGCAAATGCTCGTCGATTTCGTGGCCGATCCGGATCTGGCCGACGCCGTCCTGGATATCCCCTACCGCTACCATCTGGCCGCCGCCAGGAAGCTGGTCGAAATGGGCGTGGATATGATCTGGACGGGGGACGACGTCGGCATGCAGACCGGCATGCTCATTTCTCCCGCGATCTGGCGCCGGTTCCTCAAGCCCCGGATGGCGGCCTTCATTTCCGAGCTCAAGCGCATCAACCCGCAGGTGAAAGTCGCCTATCACACGGACGGCAACGTGAGCGCGATCATCCCCGAGCTGATCGAGATCGGCCTGGACGTGCTCAACCCGGTCCAGCCCGCCTGCATGGATCCCGTGGCGCTGAAGAAGAAATACGGCGACCGGTTGTGCTTCTGGGGCTCGATGGACGAGCAGCATACCCTCCCCTTCGGTTCGCCCGAGGACGTGCGGGAGGAGGTGCTGGCGCGGCTGAGGACGATCGGCCGGAAGGGCGGGCTGATCCTGGGCCCGACCCATCACGTCCAGCTGGATACCCCGCTGGAGAACTTCTGGGCGATGGTGAACACGGTCGTCCACACGCCTTACGCGGCAATATCGTGACCCCCCTAACCTCAGTTCTCATCCCGTGGCCTGCTCCTGGGCCGCCTGGATGAAGGCCAGCATGTTCTCCAGGGGCACATCGCTCTCCACGTCGTGCGCCGGGGCGAGGATGTAACCGCCCGCCCGGCCCGCGGAAAGCAGCCGCCGGGTTTCCTTCAAAACATCCTCGACCGAGCCGTAGGGCAGGGTGCGCTGGGTGGACAGCCCTCCGTGAAAGGCCAGCCGCCCGCGGTAGCGCTCCAGCAGGGAAAAGACATCCATCACCTCGGGCTGGAAGGGGTTGAAGCAGCTGACGCCGATCTCGATCAGGGCGTCGAACAGCTCGTCCACATCGCCGCAGGAATGGATGAACACGTACTTCCCCGCCCGCAGCACGACAGCGTACATGCGCCGGAGCTCCGGGTAGATGAACTGGCGCCAGAGCCTCGGCCCCATCTGCAGCCCGTGCTGCTGGCCCCAGTCGTCTCCGAAGTAGACGGCGTCGATGTCGTACTGGAGGGCTTCCTGCACCTGGGCCAGGTTGTAATCCACGATCGCGTGCAGCAGGTCGCGCACGAAATCCGGGTGGTCGTAAAAATCGATCAACAGGGTCTGCAGCCCGCGCAGCGTCCAGGCGCGCTCG
>JAJYJF010000065.1 GCA_021796375.1 Chloroflexota bacterium
CGCATCGGTGGGGAATGAAAGCCGGGCCAGCTGCTCGCGGACCGTGTAGCTGGCCTCGCTCTGGCCCGGGACCAGAACCCAGCGGGCCGCTCCGCCGGCCGACGCGGGAGCCGGGGATCCGGCAGGCGTGCCGGCCGTGACCGGGATCGCCGACGGCGCGGGTTGCGAGGCCGTCGGGCTGGCCGAAGCGCCGGCCGGGGCGGTCGGGCTCGCGGCAGAGGAAGCGGCGGCGGCGCAGCCCGCCAGGATCATCCCGGCGATGAGGACCAGGCTGGTGAAACGAATGGCAGATAAATGCATGGAAATCCCCTTCATCAAATATTTATACTAAAAAGGTATATCGGACCGTATTATACGGGTTTTGGATGACAAATTGATGAAGGGGGTTTTCTTAGAAATTCAGGGTGGGTAAAAAGAGGCCGGGCGGCCCAAGAGCTTCCCCGCCCGGCGCCGGGAAAAAGCTAATCCGCCGTGGCCGCGGGGACCGGCGGCGCGCCCTTGGACGCGCCCGAAACCGCCTTGCCCTGCTCCATCGCCTTGCGCACGTTCACCAGCGGCAGCAGCGCCAGCCCAAGCAGGAAGAAGATGATCACCGAGACGATCCCCAGGCGCATGCTCCCGAACAGCTGGTTGACCAGCCCGAACAGGAAGGTGCCCAGCCAGGAGGTCCCGCGCTCGCTGATCTCATAGAAGCTGTAGAACTCGGCTTCCTGGTCCCGGGGGATCATCTGCGCGAACAGGCTGCGGCTGAGCGCCTGGCTGCCGCCCAGCACCAGCGCGATCACAAAGCCCAGCAGCCAGAACTCGAGCTGCCGCTCCTGCATGCCCAGCACCAGGGCGGTGCTGCGCATCCCGGCATAGGCGTAGATCACCACCGCGCTCCAGATCACCAGGCTCCCCAGGATGGTATTCCTGGCGCCAATCCGCCCGGCCACCCAGCCGAACCCCAGCGCGCCCAGGTACGCGACGAACTGGATCATCAGGATGACCAGGATCAGCATGGTGGACGACATGCCGAGCTCCAGGGCGGCATAGATGGCTGAAACGGAGATCACCGTCTGGATGCCGTCGTTGTAGAGCAGGTACGCCACCAGGTATTTCATCGCCTCGGGCAGGCTGCGCGCCTTGCGCGCGATGAAGAGCGCCAGCACCACGATCGGCCCGCCGCCGGGCACCAGCGCCAGCCAGATCGGCACGCGCAGCAGGAACAGCAGCGGGATCGCCAGCGGCAGCACCATCAGCAGGGTGACCAGACCCGCGGGGATTTCCATGAGCGACGCCAGCTGTCTGAAACCGATGGAGAAGTACGTTTCTCCCTGCGGGAGCGGCCTGATGGCATGCCGCGGGCGCAGGGCGGCAAACGTGATGAAAGAAAAGCCCAGCCACCAGACCCCGGCGGAGGCCAGGCTGATCCGGGCCACCAGCCCCTGCGAGATCCCCAGCTTGTTCGCGAAGAGGTACAGCACCAGGTTCAGCACCAGCAGGATCCCACCGCCCAGATAGCCCATCGCCCAGCCGTAAGCCGAGACGCGGTCGCGCTCCGGCTCGCTGGCGATGTTGGGCAGGTAGGAGTTGTAAAAAACCACGCTGGCGCCGAAGGCCAGGTTGGCCAGCAGGAACAGCAGCCCGCCCAACCAGTAGCCGCCCGGCAGGATGAAGATCATCGCGATGGTCGCAAGCGCCCCGAGGATGCAGAAAGCCTGCATCAGCTGCTTGCGCAGGTGGGAGTAATCGGCCAGCGCTCCCAGGATTGGCAGGAAGGTCACCTCGAGCAGGACGGAGGCCGAGACGCAGTAGGTAAAAAACGAGTCGTAGCGCAGCGGCACGCCCAGGAGGTAAACCAGCCCCGAGGCATCCGCGCCGGCCTTGGTGACCGAGGTCAGGTACGGCCCGAGGAAGACGGTCACAACCGTGGTGCTGAAGGCGCTGTTGGCCCAGTCGTACATGGCCCAGCCGAAAATCTCGTGCTTGTCGTTCACACTGGATTCGCCTTGAATGCTCATGGAGATGCTCCACCGCGACCGGATTTTTAAGAGGCCCGAGGTCTATACTATACCAGAAAACAGGTGGATTTCGTTTAATTCGTGGGAAACATCCCGCAGCGGATGGAAGGGCGAAACCCGCGCCGTGAAGCCAAAATTAGCGGAGATCAACTACAATTGGGAGGTGACCGCCCATCCAACCAAGAGCCGCCCACCGGAGGAAAATTCATGGTGAATCTCGAGCAGCTGGCTAGGCCGTGCATCCTGGCGCGCAAAGACTATATCCCCGGCAAGCCGGTGGAAGAAGTCCGCCGGGAGCTGGGGATCGCGGACGTCATCAAGCTGGCGTCCAACGAGAACCCGCTGGGGACCTCTCCCCTGGCGCTGCAGGCCATGGCGCGTGAGATCGAGCGCAACGCCAACCGCTATCCCGAAAGCCTGAGCCCGGAGCTGGCCGGCCGACTGGCGGAGATCCACGGGCTGCAGCCCGGGCAGGTCTACCTGGATAACGGCCTGGACGGGGTGATCACCCGCATCGGGATGACCTTCCTGAACCCCGGGGATGAGGTGGTCTTTGGCCAGGTCACTTTCCCCGCCTACGCCAATGCCGCCAGCCGCATGAACGCCCGCCTGGTCCCGGCGGGGATGACGCCCGGCCTGCGCATCGACGTGGATGCCGTTCTCGGCGCCCTCACCGGCCGGACGAAGCTGATTTTCCTCTGCAACCCCAACAACCCCACCGGGACGATCCTCACCCGCGCGGAATACCGCCGCGTGCTGGACCACCTCCCGGACACCGCCCTGCTGGTGATGGACGAAGCCTACGCCGATTTCGCGGACGATGCGGAGTATCCCCGGGCGGCCGCAGACCTTCCCGACCACCCGAACCTGATCGTGCTGCGCACCTTCTCCAAGGTGATGGGGCTGGCGGGCCTGCGGTTGGGCTACGCGCTGGCGCAGGCGCCGCTGGTGCGGCTGCTCGCCAGGTCGCGCGAACCGTTCCCGGTCAACCGGGCTGCCCAGGCCGGGGCGCTGGCCGCCCTGGAGGACCGCGATTTCTACGAGCGCACCCTGCAGAACAACCGGGCAGGCCGCGCCTTTTACGCGCAGGCCCTGGCGGGCCTGGGCATCCGCAGCATCCCCAGCCAGGCGAACTTCATCCTGATCGACCTGGGCCAGCCGGCTCGGCCGGTCTTCCAGGCTATGCTGAGGCTGGGGGTGATCGTACGGCCCATCGACGAGCCGGGGCTGGAGAATTACCTGCGCATCTCGATCGGCCTTCCAGAAGAGAACCAGCGCGCGGTCGCGGCGCTGGCGAAAGCGCTCGGCGGTTCGACCCCCGCCCGGGCAACCAACACAAAGGAGACAGCATGACACTCGAGAACCTCTTCACCCCACGCTCGCTGGCGGTCGTCGGATCCGCTTCGCCCGGAAAGCTGGGCGCCGTCCTGATCCGCGCCGTGCTGGATGGCGGCTTCGCCGGCCCGGTCTACGCCGTCAACCCGAAGTCTCAGGGGGTCGACAGCGTGCCGGGGTATCCGTCGATCGAAGCCATCGGCCAGCCGGTCGACCTGGCGGTGATCGCCTCCCCGGCCGGCAGCGTGGTGGACGTGCTCGAGGACTGCGGAAAGGCCGGGACGCGCGCGGCGGTGGTGATCACCTCCGGGTTCGGTGAGACCGGCAACCACGCGGGCGAGGCCGCGCTGCTCGAGACCGCCCGCCGGCACGGCATCCGCATGGTCGGGCCAAACTGCGCCGGGATCGCCAACACCCACCACCGCCTGTTCCCCACCCTGGAGTGGCACCCGCCGCAGGGCGAGGTGGCCCTGGTGACCCAGAGCGGCGCGCTGGGCGGGGTGGTGCTGGCCTGGGCGGCGGAGCAGGGGCTGGGAATCTCAAAATTTATCAGCTACGGGAACGGGGCCGACCTGGGGCAGGAAGAGCTGCTCCACTACCTGAGCGGCGACCCGCAGACGCGGGTGGTTGCCCTGTACATCGAGAGCGTCCGGAACGGGCGCTCCTTCATGGAGGCCTTATCGGCCTGCGCCGCCCAGAAGCCCGTGGTGGTGATCAAGGCCGGCCGGACGGACGCGGGCCGGCGGGCGACCGCTTCGCACACCGGGTCGATGGCCGGCTCGGACGCCGTCTACGAGGCGGCCATCCGCGAGTGCGGCGCGGTCCGCGCGCGCAGCGTGGAGGAGATGCTCGACCTGTGCCGGGCGTTCACCACCACCTGCCTGCCGCGCGGACGCCGGGTGGCGGTGGTGACCAACTCCGGCGGGCCGGGCGTGCTGGCCGCCGACCAGGCGGCCGAGCTCGGGCTGGAGGTCCCCGAGCCGAGCCTGGCGCTGAAAGAGCGCCTGCGCGAGTTCCTCTCCGCCAACTGCTCGCTGCGCAACCCGATCGACCTGACCGTCGAAGGCACGCCGGACGGCTTCCGCAAAGCCCTCGCGGCGATGCTCGAGGAAGAATACGACGCGGCGATCGCGATCAACGTTGCCACGCCCTACCTGGACAGCGTCGGCCTGGCCCGCGGCGTGGCGGGCGGGACGGCCGCGAGCGGCAAGCCCTGCCTGGCCAGCTTCCTGCCGCCCCAGCTCTCGCGCGAGCCCGAGCAGCTGCTGAAACAGAGCGGCATCCCCAACTACGCCAGCGGCGAGCGAGCCGCGGCCGCCCTGGCTCACCTGGCGGCCTACAGCGAAGCCCAGCGCCAGCCCGCCGCCGTCTCCCCGGGGAAATACCGCGAGTCCGCCCCGGCGGAGCGGGCCGACCGCCTGTTTGGGGGCCGCCGAGCGCTGCTCGAGCCGGAGGCGATGGAATGGCTGAAAAGCGAGGGGATCCCCGTGCCGCCGTTCGCCCTGGCAGCCTCGCCGGAGGAAGCCGCACAAGCGGCGGCGCGGATCGGCTTCCCGGTGGTGATGAAGGTCGTCTCGCCGGATATCCTGCACAAGTCCGATCAGGGCGGGGTGATCCTGAACATCCGGGGAGAAAAGGCCGCCCGGGCAGCTTTTGAGAAGATCCGCGCCGCCGCGGCCGGGAAAGACTTCCGCGGGGCGATCCTCTACCCGATGGTCAAGGCCGGGCGGGAGGTGCTGGTCGGGATGACGGGCGATCCGCAGTTCGGGCCGGTGGTGGCTTTCGGCCTGGGCGGCATCTACACCGAGATCTGGCGCGACGTGGCCCTGCGCGTGGCGCCGGTGACCGCCGCGGAGGCGCACGAAATGATCCGCAGCCTGCGCTCCTTCCCGCTGCTGGCGGGCGCCCGCGGCGGGCGGCGCTCAGACCTGGACGCGCTGGCGGAGATGCTCGCCCGCTTTTCACAGCTGCCCCTGGAATTCCCCGAGGTGGGCGAGATCGACCTCAACCCGGTGTTCGTCTTCGAAAAGGGGCTGGCCGTCGGCGATGCGCGGGTCATCCGCCGGGCGGATTAGCGCTCGCGGATCCAGTCGAGATGCTCGCCAGCTTGCCGCCGGCGCGGGCGCGCTCCAGCACGCGCTCGGCGGCCTTGACCACCGGGGCATCTACCATCATCCCGTCCAGGGCAAAGGCGCCCGCCCCGGCTGCCTGGTGGCGGTCGGCGGCCTCGATGATCCGGCGCGCCTGGGCGATCGCCTCGTCGCTGGGGGTGAAGGCCTCCTGCACCGGCTGCACCTGGTTGGGGTGGATGACCTGCTTGCCCGTGTAGGCCATCCCGGCGCCCTGGATCGACTCGGCGCGCAGCCCCTCAATGTTGTGGATATCCATGTAGACCATGTCGATAGACTGCAGCCCAAACGCGGCGGCGTAGGTGACGACGGCGCTGCGCGCGTAGAAGATTTCCCAGCCCGCCACCGTCCGGACCGCGCCGATATCCCCGGCCAGGTCCTCGGCGCCGAAGATCAACGCCTGCAGGCGCGGGTCCGCGCTGGCGATCTCGCGCAGGTTGACGATCGACCGGGCGGTTTCGATCAGCGCCAGCAGGGCGATCTCGCCTTCGGGCCAGCCGTTCTCGCGCTCGAAGTCCGTGAGCTGCTCGCTGACCCAGGCGATCTGGCCCGCCTCGCGCACCTTGGGGATGACGATCCCCTCCGGCCGGGCGGGCAGGACGGCCTGCAGGTCGGCGGCTTCGCGCCCCGACCCGGCCGGGTTGATGCGCACCAGCCGCTCGGAGTGCCCGAAATCGAGCTCCTGCAGCGCCTGCCGGATGGTCGCCCGGGCTTCCGTCTTGCGATTGGCGGCCACCCCGTCCTCGATATCCATGCAGATGCAGTCCACCCCGAGCGAGATGGCTTTCTGGATCTTGTGCATGTCATCGCCTGGCATATACATCAACGCTCGCCGAACGTGCATGGTTCACCTCAAAAGAATATTCACCGCAGAGGGCGCAGAGATCGCGGAGAAAAGACAGAGATAAATTGAGAGAAGAGAACAATCATTGTAAATCCCTGGATATCAAACAATGATCTTAATCTTTGCTTTTCCCTTCCACTCCCTTTTCTCTGCGCTCTCAGCGTTCTCTGCGGTTATATTTTATTTGGCCTTTTTATAAACATTGCAGTGCGCTCGAACTCGACCACCACGGTGCCGTCCTGCTTGCGGCCGGTGTGCTTGAGGCGGATGATCCCCTGGTCGGGGTGCGAGCGCGATTCGCGCTTTTCGAGCACCTCCGATTCGGCGTAGATCGTGTCGCCGTGGAAAACGGGCGCCGGGTGGACCACCCGGTCATATCCCAGGTTCGCCACCACCGTCCCTTCGGTGAGGTCGGCCACCGTGAGCCCGACGACCAGCCCCAGGGTGAAGATGCCGTTGACGATGCGCTGCCCGAACTGGGTCCGGGAGGCGAAATCCGCGTTGAGGTGCAGCGGCTGCGTGTTCATGGTCAGGGCGCAGAAGAGCGTGTTATCCATCTCCGTTACCGTCCGGCCCTGGCCATGGCGGAAGCGCTGGCCCACCTCCAGCTCCTCGAAATATTTACCCGGCATGCGCTTCTTCTCCAATCTCCGCCAGCACCTGGTCTTTATCCACCGTACTGCCTTGCCCGACCAGCAGGCGGGCGACAACCCCGGAGGCCGGGGCCTTGATGCGGATCTCCATCTTCATGGCTTCGAGCAGCAGCAGGGTCTGCCCCTTCTGGACGGACTCACCCACCTCCACCTGGACGGCGCGCACCTGGGCGGGCATCGGCGAGCGGACGGCCAGCCCCGCGCCGGTTTCCGCGGCGGCGCGGGAGCCGCGCGGCGCGGGCCGCTCCAGGCGGTAGGTGCACCCGTTTAAGGATACCCATTTATCGCCGCCCTCGGCCGCCCAATACAGGGTGAGCGGCCGGCCGTCGAAGCTCAGGCTGAGCTGCCCGGGCTGGTTATCCAGCACCTCCAGCGCGTGCCCCTTTCCATCGACGGCAGCCTGGTAGCCGGATCCCTGGCGCTCCAGCGAAATTTCATACACCTGCCCGCGGACTTCAAAGCGGTAAAGCATAGAGCCTCACCTCCCCAGCCGGTCTGAATTTGCCGCCCGCCAGGGACTGTACGCATCGCGGCTTTTCTCGTCCGGCGGCGGAGCGCCCGGGGCGCACGGCTGGAAGGCAGCCAGCGCCGCCGCGGCCAGCACCTCGGGCGGGACGGCACACTCCGGCGGCTGCCAGTCTCCAAAATGGTCTTCCACCCAGGTGGTATGCACGCGTCCGGCCTGGAAATCCGCATCGGCGAGGACGTCTTGCAGGAACTGGCCGTTGTGGGTCACGCCGAGCAAAACGGTATCGCGCAGGGCTGCCTGCATGCGCCGGACCGCCGCCGGGCGGTCCTCGGCCCAGACGCTGATCTTGGCGACCAGTGGGTCGTAGTGGAGGGTGATCTCATCGCCGCTGCTGAAGCCGGTATCCACCCGCACGCCGGGTCCCCGCGGCTCGACGAAGCGCAGCAGCGGACCGGTCGCCGGGAGGAAGTTGTTGGCCGGGTCCTCGGCGTACAGCCGGCACTCGATGGCGTGCCCGCGCTGCGAGAGGTCGGCCTGGGTGTAGGGAAGGGGCTCTCCGGCGGCGATGCGCAGCTGCCACTGCACCAGGTCCAGCCCGGCGACCAGCTCGGTCACCGGGTGCTCGACCTGCAGGCGGGTGTTCATCTCGAGGAAGTAAAACTCGCGCGCATCCGGGTCGACGATAAACTCGATCGTCCCGGCGTTCTGGTAGCCGACGGCCTGCGCCGCGGCGACCGCCGCTGCCCCCATCCGGTCCCGCAGGTCCGGGTCGAGGAAGGGGGAAGGCGTCTCCTCGACGATCTTCTGGTGGCGGCGCTGGATCGAGCACTCGCGCTCGAAGAGGTGCAGCGTGCGGCCGTGCGCGTCCGCCAGCACCTGGAACTCGATGTGCCGGGCGCGCGGGATGTAGCGCTCGAGGATCAGGCGCTCGTCGCCGAAGGCGTGGCGGGCTTCGCGGCGCGCGGACGCCAGCGCTTCCTCCAGCTCGCCCGGCGCGGCGGCCACCCGCATGCCCTTGCCTCCGCCCCCGGCGGCTGCCTTGACGAGCAGCGGGTAGCCGATCTCCGCCGCCTGAGCCGCCAGCGTCCGGTCGTCGTCCGGGCCCTGGTAGCCCGGCGCCACCGGGACGCCCGCGGCCATCATCCGCTCCCGGGCGCGGCCTTTATCGCCCATGGCCTCGATCGCCGCCGGCGGCGGGCCGATGAAGACGATCCCGGCCTGGCTGACCGCCGCCGCGAAAGCGGCGTTCTCCGAGAGGAACCCGTAGCCCGGGTGGATCGCCTGGGCGCCGCTCTCCCGGGCGGCGCTCACGATGCGCTCGATCGACAGGTACGACTGGCTGGCCGGGGCCGGCCCGATCTCCAGCGCCTCGTCCGCCATGCGGACGTGCAGCGCGCGCCGGTCGGCCTCCGAATAAACGGCCACCGTGCGGATGCCCATCTCGCGGCAGGCGCGGATGATCCGCACGGCAATCTCCCCCCGGTTGGCGATCAGGATTTTGGTAAACATACAGGCAACCGGTACGCTCCTACATCCGGAAGAC
>JAJYJF010000066.1:0-4811 GCA_021796375.1 Chloroflexota bacterium
TGGAGAATGCCGTTCGCCTGATCGTGGCCTTATTGAGCAAGCCGGTCAATCTCGAATGAAGTGGTTTTACCGCTGGGCATGGCTTCTCGGGCTGATCTGGCTGGCAGGCTGCCAGCCGGGCGGCCTGGCGCTGTCCAATCCGCTATCCCCTCTGGCCAGCCCGGAACCCACTCAGACGCAGGCAGCCGCCGCGACCGCCGCGGTAAGTCCCGCGGCGTCCCCGTCCGCGACGCCCAACCGGCCCCTAACCATCTGGCTCCCGGCGCGGTTCAGCCCGTATACGGGCAAGTCCGGCGCGGACCTGCTCAAAGACCGCCTGGCGGCATATCAGGCGGCTCACCCACAGCAGCAGATCGAGGTGCGCATCAAAGCTGAAACCGGGCCGGGCGGCCTCCTCGATAGCCTCTCCGCGGCCAGCGCCGCGGCGCCCGATTCCCTGCCGGACCTGATCGTCCTGCCCAGGACGGATCTCGAAACCGCCGCCCTGAAAGGCCTGATCTACCCGCTGGATACGCTTTCCACGGCATCCAAGGACCCCGACTGGTATCCATACGCCCGCCAGCTGATGCTGGTGCAGGGCAGCACTTTTGGTCTGCCCCTTGCCGGAGATGCCCTCGCGCTGATTTACCGGCCCGGCCAGATCCCAAACGTCCCCACCGATTGGGCCGGGATGGGGAAGCTTTCGGTCCCGGTCGGCTTTCCAGCGGCAGACCCGCAGGCCCTGCTCACCCTGGCCTTCTATCAGGCAGCGGGGGGGAAGATTCAGGATTCTCAGCAGCGTCCCATCCTGCAGGCCAATGCCCTCGCGTCCGTCCTTTCCTTCTACAGCGATGGGCTCAATCACGGGACCTTTCCCGCCGGGAACGCGCTCAGTGACAGCTACGACCAGGTCTGGCAGGCATACCACGATCACAAAACCAACCTGGTAATCACCTGGATTTCTCACTACCTGGCCGAGCTCCCCCCGGATTCAAGCGTCATGACCCTGCCTGCCCCACAAAAAACTCCCCAGACCATCGCCACGGGCTGGCTGCTCGCCGTGGCCAGCCCCTCCGTCGAGCGGAGGTCGTCGGCGGCTCAACTGGCTGAGTTTCTGGCGCAGAGCGATTTTCTCTCGCGCTGGACCGCGGCGGCGGGCTTCCTGCCGCCCCGCCCATCTGCGCTGAGCGCCTGGCCGGACCACAGCCTGGCCACACTGATCAGCCAGATCGAACTGACCGCGGCTTCCCAACCCGGCATCGACCTGAACGGAAGTCTCGGACCGCTGCTCAGAGATGCAGCCGTCCAGGTGATCAAAGGCCAGGGCGACCCGCAGCAAATCGCGCAAAACACCGTCCAGGGACTTCAAGCACCTTAGGCTGGCTCCATTTCATTGGAAAGCAAACCATGAAGCCAAGGATCAGCACCATGCTCAGATCTCTCCAGCGGGTTTTCCTGAATCCAGCATCGCCAGCCAGGCGCCTTCTCTGGGCGGGGATTGCCCTCCTGGTGCTCGCGGCGGTGACTGCAAGCTCACTGCCATTCCAACCGCCAGCTCCCACGCCGCAGGCGACGGCGCCTGCCCATGCACTCACCCAGGCGGCCCGTTTAGCGACAGCTTCAGCGACCATCGCCGAGCAAAACAACGAAACCAACGGGATCATCCTCGGCGGAGTGGTCCTGGTCCTGATCATCCTCGGCGGCACGCTTCAGGCCCTGCGCCCTCATCCAAGCGATAAATCATGATGCTGTTCCAGAAGGGACTTAAGACTGCGCGGACATACCCGCGCCAGTTCTGGCTGCTGTTCTGGGGTCTCCTGCTCAGCACCACCGGCTCCAGCATGATCTGGCCGTTCCTGATGATCTATGCCAGCGCCCGCCTGAAGCTTCCGCTGACCGATGTCGCGGCGTTGATGACCATCAACGCCGCCTCCGGGCTGGTCTTCGCATTTATCGCCGGAGCCATCGTGGACCATTTTGGCCGCAAATGGGTCATGGTTGTCAGCCTGGTTGGGAACGGGCTTGTTTATCTCTTTATGAGCCAGGCAACTTCGATGGGGTCTTTCGCGCTCCTGATGGCCCTCACCGGGATGTTTAATCCGCTCTACCGGGTTGGCGCGGACGCGATGCTGGCAGATCTGATCCCCATGGAAAAACGGATCGATGCCTACTCCCTGCTGCGCATGAGCAATAACCTGGGCGTCTCCCTGGGACCGGCGGTGGGCGGCGTGCTCGCCTCGGCTTCGTATGAAATCGCCTTCCTGTGCGCGATGGCGGGCCTGGTGGGCTACGGGGTGATGGTGCTGGTCTTCGCCCGCGAGACCATCCCCGCCCGGCTGGAGGGGACCAAACCGCCGGCGCGCGAGCTGGTCAGAGGGTACGGGCGGGTCTTCAAAGACCGGCCGTACATCACCTTCGTGATTGCGTTCACCCTCATCCAGATTTCCGCCTCGCTGATCTGGGTGCTCCTTGGGGTCTACGCCAAAGACAACTATGGAATCTTGGAAAAGCAGTACGGCTTGATCCCGACCACCAACGCGGTGATGGTGGTGCTTTTCCAGGTCTACGTGACCATGATCACCAAAAAGTTTTCACCGCTCTTCGCGCTGGCCGCCGGAGCATTTCTTTACGCCAGCGGGGTTGGCAGCGTCGCCCTGGGGCGGGGATTCTGGGGGTTCTGGATTTCGATCGTCATCGTCACATTGGGCGAGCTGGTGCTGGTCCCCACCTCGTCCACCTATGCGGCAAACTCAGCCCCGCCGGATATGCGCGGGCGGTACCTTTCGATCTACGGCCTGACCTGGACGCTCGCTACCGGGGTAGGCCCGGTGATGGGCGGGCTCTTGAACGACCGCATCGGCCCGCAGGCAATCTGGTACGGGGGATTTTTAATCGGGATGGTCAGTACCGCCAGCTTCCTGCTGCTCAACCGGCGCTATTCCCACGAGCGGACGGCCCTGCCTGCCGGGGAAAAGGAAATATAACCGCTGCTCCCTCGGCTTGCCCGGGGAGCTTTCGAATATGGGGGGATTTCAGGGACGGCGGCGATCAGCTGAGCGCAGGTAAAACCCAGGCCCAACCGGATGGCATCTGGCCGGTTTGGAAGAATGGCAGAGAGCCCCCGCCCAGAAGCATGTACGCCAGGACGGCGATGATGGCGATCAGGATGATCAAAAGGACGATCAGGATGATCGTCTGGGTTCGCGATAAGCCTTTTCCCACTGGTACGGGCTTGGGGGTTGGGTTTGTCGGGCGCTCCGGCGGTTGAGGGGCAGGAACCGCTTCCGCGGGTGGAGGCGGTGGTGGTTCTACGACCGGCGGAGGGGGGGCAGGTTCTTCAACGTGTGGGGGAAGGTTGATCGGGCTTTCATAGGTGTACACCGGTCCGCTGAGGCCGAGGTAAAACTCCAGCTCTTCCGGGGTACCGGGATTGCTTGGGTCCAGCGCCTTTGCTTTCTGCAGGCAGTAAGACTGTTGGTCCGGCTTTTCCAGGCTGGCGGCCAGCCACAGCCAGCCGGTCTCGTCTGAGGGGTTCTGGGTGACGTATTGAGCCAGAATCCGGGCGGCATGCGGTCGATTACCAGCCCGAACGAATTCGATAGCCTGTTCCAAGGTACCGGATTGTTCCATAGGATCCCCGAGAGAAACGAGATTAGGAATATTTAATCCTTCATAGTATAGGCGATCTTTAAGAAAATGACAAACAATCCCTCATTCAAATCACTGAAACGGGCGCAGAGAATAGGTTCTGGCGCGAGATTTCGCGCCAGAACCCGGTGTAATTGGAGAAAATCATCCCGAAATCGGGATTAATCAGGGACGCGGCGCACCAGGCTAACCCGCCAGGTATTTTCGCAGCCAATCCAGGGTATGCGACCAGGCGTCTCGGGCCGCCTCGGGGTCATACCGGGTACCGGTAAAATTATGAAATGCGTGGTCGGCGTTGGGGTAAATGATCTTCTCAAAGATCTTGTGCTGCTCGCGCATGGCATTTTCGACGGGGGGAATTCCCTGGTTGATCCGTTGGTCCTTGCCGCCGTAAATCGCCAGCACCGCGGCCTGGATCGAGGCAACCTGGTCGACCGGCGGCAACGGGCCGTAATACGGTACGGCGGCTTTCAGCTCCGGCAGGTGGATCGCCACCTGCCAGGTGACTCCGCCGCCGAAACAGAAACCGACCATCCCGGCCCGGCTTTTCTGGACGTAATCCTGCTGCTGCATGAATGCATAACCGGATAGAAAGTCGGCTACAAACTGATCCGGAGGGATATTCCCTAGAATTCCGGGGATATCGGTTGGGGAAAGGCTGGCTGACCCGCCCGACCTTGAGAGCAGGTCGATCGCTAAGGCGGCATACCCGGCGACCGCCAACCGGCGGGTAACATCCTGAACGTATGGGGTGAGCCCGCGGTTCTCGTGGCAGACCAGGACCAGCGCGTGCGGTCCATCCCCCCGCGGCCGCGCGAGATAGCCTTGCAGCGCCGCCGGTCCAGCCTGGAAGCGCATCTCCCCGCCTTCGATCCGGGTGTCGTCCGGAGCCACCTCCGGGGGCGGGGCGGCTGTTCCGGAAGCGGTTCCGGCTGAAGAACCAGCCGGGTTTCCTTGATTCAGGAACCCCCCTACCCCCGCGCGAGCCTGCGCCGTGAAGGCCCGCATGGAAGCCTCGCCCGCTGCCCTGGGCTGGCTCGCATTCAGGATATCCCCAGCGGACCCCCGGTTTCCGGTGATCGAGGAAATCAGCTCCAGCGCAGCCTGGCGGCTGAGGCGGCCTTCCTGGTAATCTTCGGCGAACTCTTCGGCCAGATATTTCTGAAAATAATTCATCCGAACCC
>JAJYJF010000066.1:4911-8954 GCA_021796375.1 Chloroflexota bacterium
GCGGACCCCCGGTTTCCGGTGATCGAGGAAATCAGCTCCAGCGCAGCCTGGCGGCTGAGGCGGCCTTCCTGGTAATCTTCGGCGAACTCTTCGGCCAGATATTTCTGAAAATAATTCATCCGAACCCTCCTTCAACCCATCCATCCACCCAAAGACCAGCGTAAAAACCGCATTCCTTCCATGCGGCGCTCGAATACTTTCTAATATATATCAATTTTATCTAATACTGGGATGAAAAGCGATAAAAAAGGCCAGGCTAATTCCGCCTGACCTGGGCGCGGATGACGAACCGGTCAACCGCCCCAAACCGGTATTTGTAGTCCTCGTCCCCGCGCATAAAGTCAAATTCGCTGCGCTTGTTCTCGTTTGCCCATTGAAGCAGGTAGGCCAGCAAAACCCATCCGGGAGAGTAATCCATCAGGCTGCGGTCCAGCCCCGAGTTATACACCCAGATCCGATTCAGGTAGTCAAAGCTCAGGTAGGCGGCCGCTTTCTCGCCCCCGATTTCCAAAAATGCCAGCTGCAAACAGCCCTGGTCGTAGGCACAGCGGATGGTTTCCATGAAATGCGCGCGCATCGGCCCGGTCAGGAAATCGGCTTTCTCAGGATCTTTAGCCATCAGATCCATGAACGCCCGGGCTTCGGGTTCCAGCTGATCTCGATCCGCAACGATGTACCAGCGCGAGGTGGTCCCGTTGGTTTCCAGCCGGCGGATTTTACGCCGGATCTCGTGCCGCTGCTTCTTATCCACCTGGGCGAGGTACGCCTCCCAATCACCGGGGAGGGGGATAAACGGGCAGTGGTAATTTTTCTCCGCCCGGTACTCCCAGCCGTTCCATTTCGCCGCGGCCTCGAGCGCCGGCAGGGTAGGCGAGCTGTCGAGGATATTGAACCAATCCAGGACCTGCCAGTCGATGGAATCCTGTCCGGCCAGGAAGCGCAGCAGGCCGGAGGTGAAGGCAGCCAGGTCGCTCTCCGGGCAGATCAGGTCCAGGTAGTCGGAAACCTCGATGGAACCCAGCAGCAACAACGCCCGGTCGCCTTCCCGGTTGGCGGCCGCGAACAGCGGGGCGATGCCCACCAGCCTCTGGTTTTCGCGCGCGGCGACCACCGCCAGCTGCGCCTCCGGCCATTCCCCGCCCCCGCGGTTCTTCCACCAGATCTGTAAGTATTCGTGTCTTAAGAAGGGTACGTGATGGGAACATCTCTCGAGAAGCTCGTTCCACTCCCCACCCAGGCCTTCGAATTCTTCGTCCGAACGAATGAGCTGAAAATCCATGCGGTTCCCCGTCGCGCTGCAGTCCGATGCCGGGATGATTATACCTGTATTTGAAATGCTCAGGCCGGCAACTGGCCTTTGCCCGGCTGCCTCTTTTGAGCCGGCGCCGCAGCCCGCGCCGTCCTCGCCGCAGGCAGGATCGGTTTAACATTCGGGTATAATCAGTTTGTCCCAAATCTGGAACGTTAACGGATGCCGCGTGTTTGATCTCAATCTGCTTCCGCTCAATTTTCTCGCCGATCAGGAGCAAACCGACCTCCCCGGGTTTCTCGCGGTAAATTCTCCGCGGCGTACAGCCCGCGGCAGAGCGGGCGACCAGCTCATCGTCCTGGCTGCCACCTCGCCCAGGACCATCCTCCCACCCAACGAGCTCAAACAGCAGCTCGAGCGGCTGGCCCAGGGCTATTTTGAAACAGCGGGGTCGGTGACCGCGGCGCTGCGCATCGCGGCGGAGCGGTTGAACCAGGCGCTGATCGACCGCAACCTGCACGCCGCTACCGCCAGCCAGCTCTTCGGGAGCCTCAATCTTGCAGTGATCCACTCCGGCACCCTGTTCATCGCAGCCGGCGGGAACACGCATAGCTACCTGCTTTCCGGCGAGAACGTGGATCATTTTTTTGACCCGCAGCCGGCTGGAAAAAGCCTTGGCCTGGCCCGGCCGCTTCCCTTGCGGTTTTACCAAACTGAGATCAAGTCCGGGGATGAGCTGATATTCTGCCCGGATCCGCCTTCATCCTGGGGCGCCAGCGTCCTGTCTGGCAGCCCGGGCCTGGCCCTCGATCAGCTCCTGCGGCGCTTGCTGGTCAACCGTCCGGCGGACCTCGCCGCGGGCGTGGTCCAGTTCCAATCCGGCCCCGGCAAGATTTCCATCATCCGCATGCAGTCAAACCCGTTGGGGCCGGTCCCCGTCCTGGTCGGCGCGCAGCCGATGCGCTCCCCGGCATCGGGAGCCGCGCAGCCCATCCCGGCGCAGCCGGTGGGAGAGAAGCCGGCCGATCTTCCGCCCGCGGCGGACGAACAGGAACCGGCGGCTGTTCCGCCAGGCCCGGCCGGGCCCGAGCCTGAAAGCGCGCCCCTGAAGCTTGAAGCCGAACAGCTCGCGGTTGCCCCTCAGCCGCAGCCAACCGCACGGGAGGCGCCGCCGGCAGGCGCGCCCGAACGGGCGGCGCGCCCAGAGATTAAAAAACCGTCCCGCAGGAACCAGCCGGCAGAGCTCACGCCCATTCCGCAAAAACGCAGGTCGAGAATGCTATGGATCGCCCGCCTATGGCAGGGTAGCCGGAAGGTCGGCGAATCCAGCGCCCGGGCATCCGGCAGCCTGCTCAGCCAGATCCTCCCCGGCCCCGCGGACCAACCGGGCAGCCTTTCGCGGGGGACCATGGCGTTCATCGCCATCGCCATCCCCCTCATCGTCGTCGCGGTGGCAACGACCGTTTACAACCAGCGCGGCCGCGGTCTGGTTTACGACCAGTATTTTGAGGCTGCCCAGCAGGCCGCGCAGCAGGCTCAAACCCAGCAGGATCCGGCGGTTGTTCGCAGCTACTGGCAGGCGGCCCTGAGCGACCTCCAGAAAGCCGATTCCATCAAAACCACGGATGCCTCGCAGACGCTTCGCGTCCGGGCGCAGAACGCCATTGACGACCTGGACGGCATTACCCGCCTGGATTACCAGCCCGCCATCGCCGGCGGCCTGGCCGCTACGGTCAATGTCAGCCAGATCATCACTTCGGGGAGCGATCTATACCTCCTGGATTCGGCCAAAGGCCGCGTGATCCGGGCCGTCCTCTCCGGGAGCGGATACGAGGTCGACCCCAACTTCAGCTGCGAGCCCGGCCCGTCTGGTGGCAGGCTGGTAGGCCCGCTGCTCGCCATGATCCCCATGCCCAAAGAAAATGAGCTTAACGCGGCGGTGATGGGCCTGGACGCCGGGGGGACCGCGCTCTACTGCGTCCCCGGGCAGACTCCTTTTTCCGCCTCACTCACCCCGCCGGAATCGGGGTGGGGCAAGATCACGGCCATGACCTATGACTCGGGCAACCTGTACCTGCTGGACGCGAAATCCAACGCCATCTGGATTTATACCGGCAGCAACGGCACCTTTAAAGACGCCCCCCAAAGCTTTTTCGATCAAAATGCCCCACCCATGGCGGACGCCATCAGCTTCGCGGTGGACAGCACGGATCTTTACCTGCTCCATGCTGACGGCCACCTGATATTCTGCACCCTCAGCCTGGTTTCGACCTCTCCAACCCGCTGTTCCGAACCGGCGCAGCTGAGCGATCCGCGTCCGGGCCACCAGAGCCCGGTGAACGTCCTGCCCGGTACCCGGTTCGCCCAGATCCTGTACACCCAGCCCCCGGATGCTTCGATCTATTTTTCAGATCCAGCCTCTGGATCGATCTATCATTTCAGTTTGCGCCTGAACCTGCAGAGCCAGATGCGGGGAGGAGGAAACCCGGCGTATCCGCTGCCCCAGCCTCCGGCGACGGCTTTCACCATCAGCCAGAACCGCAGGGCGTTCCTGGCTTTTGGCAGCCAGGTTTATTACGCGCTGATCCCATAGCTGGGTTTGCGCCGGACGAGCGATCGGCATGAACTCTCTTCTGGTTTCGACGGTCATCACCAGCCTGGTCGCCCTCGGCCTGCTGGCGCTTGTTCTTGCCCTGCTCGGCATCCTCTGGGGACTGCTGATCGGCAAAAACCGCCACCCGGCGGTTCCCAGGGCGGCCGACGGCATCCTCGCCCCCGCGAGCGGGACGGTGGT
>JAJYJF010000067.1 GCA_021796375.1 Chloroflexota bacterium
CATCACGTCCGACTGGCGCGGGCTGGGCCGCATGACCTCCATCCCGAAGCGGGAGAAGTCGTACCGGCTGGCGGCCGTGCAGATCATCTCGATCGCGCAGCAGGCCAGCCCAAACATCATGGGCCATAATGAATTCCGCCGGCTCCAGTTATAGATCTTATCCAGCCGGGTGATGGTGACATGGCTTTGCATTTCCGGGGGAACATCGTATCCTGGGCTGCTCAACTCATCGCTCATGATCCATAACTCTCCTTTGATCCGGATTTTTCCGGACGTCTAACACCGGTATTCTATCATCCTCACCACCCCCTGTCCAGTGCATCTTAAAACAAAAGAATATTTTCTTTATTCGGCGTATAATCATTAAAGCATGGCCAACCTCCCGGAAATGATCTGCGAATACCTGGAGCAGCACGAGTCCGCCACGGCCCTGGAGCTCAGCCAGGCGCTGGAATGCACCCCCGCGAATATCCGCCACCACCTGGCCCGGCTGCGGCGAGCCGGCAAGATCGAGCTAGCCGGGCAGCAACCGGCTGCGAAAAGCCGGGGCCGCCCGCTTCACTACTACGTTCTGGGACCCGCGGCCCAGGAGCAAAACCTGGCCGGCCTGGCGTCGGCGCTGATCGAAGAACTTCTGGATGGCGCCCCGGCGGACGAAGCCAGCCGCCGGCTGGCCGGCGCGGCCCGCCGCCTGGCAGGCTCCCCCGCCCCGCAGGAGATGCATGTCGCCCGCCGGCTCAACACCGCTGTCCGCCGCCTGAAGGATCTCCGCTACAACCCCCGCTGGGAGGCGCGCGCCGACGGCCCCAGGTTGATCCTGGTTCACTGCCCCTACGCCGCCTTGCTGCCCGGCTACACGCAGGCGCTCTGCCAGTTCGACCGCTGCCTGCTGGAAGCGATGCTCAGCAAGCCGGTGCACCAGCTGACCCGGCCCGGTCTCCCCCCTTGCGAATTTTCGATCCGTTGAGCTAGCCCGCCGCGCCGTTTTCCCCATCTGGGTCATGGCTGGAAACCGCCAGGGGCTCCGCCGCAGACGCAGCCTGGCCGGAGCGTTTGCCCGGCGCCAGCATCTCAACTCCCTGCAGCGCCAGCCCGACCTGGGCAGCCGCCAGCCAGAGGAAAAACAGGGTCGCCGCCCATTTCACAGCCTGGATGATCCCCGGGGCATTCTTCCTGGCCGCGGCCGCATCCGCCTGGAGCTCGCTCACCAGCGCCTGGTAGCGGCGGACGACATCCTGAGCCTGGGCCGCGCTGGCATCCATCCGCCGGATATCCCCCGACAGCCCGTCCACCCGATCGTGGATCTGCTGCAGGTTGTCCGCCGATGCGTTCAAATCCCCGCTGAGCGCGGTCAGGGACGCCGGCAGCCCATCCAGGCTTTTCGAAACCTGTTCGATGCTCCCGCTCAGCGAGCCGGTGGAGGCGTAGCGCTTTCCCAACAACGGGAGGGAGTTGATCAGCCCGATGGTGTCATCCACAAACTGGGCGCTGGCCCTCGCGGAGGCCAGTGAGGATTGCGTCTTGCTGATGATACTGGTCATATTATCGCCGACCAGGTTCGCCGTGGAATGGACCATGGGGACCGTCTGATCCAGTGAGGTACCGATCTCCGCCGCGGTGGATTCCATGAGCTGGATAGACTGGCGGGATTGATCCAGCGAGGAGCTGATCAGCGACAGCCCGGATTGGGTCGTATCCAGCGAGCGAGCGGCCAGGTCCATCAGCCCGCTGGCGCCTGCCGCAGCCCGGGGGGCTTCCACCCAGACCAGCACCAACCCGCCTGCGGAAAGGAGCGTCCCGAGGAGGGCTCCGGCTAGCAGCACCATGCCGGTGATGCGCCTCCAGGTCGAATTCAATCTCAATTTTTCCAAACTATCCTCCCCACCCTGCTCCTCCTCCCGGCGCGCCCATTCACACCCCCTGGCGCTTCCCAAAGGGGAAACCGGACGATTTGCTCCTGGTTATTAATTATAGAGGCAAAGACGAAAGCCTTGCGGATGCGGCGGCCCGCCGCTTTGCGATATTGAAAGGGCCTTGAATGGAGGCGGGTTTTATGTGAAAATAGCCTTGGAGAATTTCAGATACTCTCCCGGTGGGGATGAAGAAGTTTCAGGCGGGGATAATGCAGAGTCTTCGTGGCGCCCTGCAAACCATATGCCTTCTGGCATTTTGTTTTTTATTTCCAGCGTCGATGGCTCCGATGGCGCCGGTGATGCTGTCGCAGTCCGGCCCCCGGACGGTGAATGCCGCCGGGCTCGAGACCTGGGATGACCCGGCTCCCCTGTCAGCCCCAAACCCCTCTTTTCTTCGTAAAACTCCAACACCCGCACTTCCAGCCGCCACGCCCGCGCCGGCTTTAGCCCGCCCGCGGCTTACCCCGGCGCCGGGGACCCGGGCTCTGGGCTCAGGCCAGGTCCCGGGCGCTGTCCAACCCAGTGCCCCTCTGGGAGCCGCGGTGTCGCGCCTGCTGAATCTCTGCCACGACATGGCCCTCCCGCGCTGCCTGGGCCAGCCGGGTCTCGACCTCCCTCCCGCCCCAACCGGTTATACCTGGGTCCGCCTGGAGGGGCGGTTCTCTTTTTCCGCCTACGCGCACCCCAGCGAAAACACCTTCATGGGAGATCTGGTCGATATCCCCGGCATCCAGGGCTTGAAAGCGAAAGATGGCTTTTTGTACGGTGTGGATGGGATTGGAATGCAGGGGGGCGGTTATATCTGGCGGCTGAACAACAACCGCAAGCTGAAACCGATCTACATCCGCTACATCGCCGGCGAGTGGAAGCTGGGCGACCAGAAGGTCGTCGTCAGCGACCAGTGGCGCTACGGGGATACGGGCAGCTCGGTCGATCCGGCGAGCATCGAAAACATCCGCCTCGCGGATGCCCGGTTCGCGATCGATACCCCACCCAACCTAACCCCGTATTCCTCGGTTGCCGCTTCGCCGCGCTTCCCGCTCGGGACAAAGCTCTTCGTCCCCGGCCTGCTCCAATACGGCGGCCTCTTTGAGGTGAAAGATTATGGGGGCGCTTTTGGACCAGACAGCCAGCGATTTGATGTCTACGTTGGGGAAGAGATGTCCGCCGCCCTCAATTTCATCCGCATCGGGTCCGCCAGGATGAATCTCGTCGTGTACCAGCTCGAGCCGGCCGCCTGAGCCGGCCGGGAGAGCCCGGGGATTGCGGCGGGGGTTTCAGCCGCTGGACGCTCTCTATAAGCTAATCGGCTTTCACCAGTCCTGCCGCCGGGCATGTTTGCTTCCCGGGCCGCAGCACAATCCCGAAGATCAGCCCCATCACCAGGCAGAAAATCCCCATCAGCGTGAAGCCTTCCTGCCAGAAACGCATCGGGAAGAGGCGGATGAGCGTATCCGAGTAGTAGAACAGCCAGCTGTTCCCGGTGAAAAACAGGCGGTGGAACTCGGTGAACAGCCAGCTGAAGCTGACCCCCACCCCGACCAGGATCAGCAGGATCAGCCCGACCGTCAACCACCCCCCGCGCGCCAGGCCGGTCAGGTAATCCCGGCCCCATCTTCGCCATACTGCCGCCAGCGCAAGAACGACCATCACGCCCAGGGCGATCATGTAGATGTGCAGGGTGGCCTGGACCAGGTTTTTGACATCCAGCATGTGGCTCAGCTCGCGCGCGTTGTAAATCGGCGTTCCGTTGGCGAAATGCAGGTCCTGCAGGAAGCTGATCCCGGCGTTATTCAGCAGGTAATCCAGGCTCAACCGCGCCCAGTGCAGCCGGTCGGCCAGGGTGAAGCCGTATGGATCGGCCGGGAAGCTGGGGGAATGATATTCGAACTGCAGGAAAGCATCCGTCATCAGGATGCGGATGGCCGTCATAATCAAAACATACGGGGTCAGCAGGGTGATCACCCAGCTCATCCCAACACGCAGCGAGCGCTCCAAAGGCTTCATTGCAGCTCCTCCACTCCACCGGAGAGGACAAATTGAACCATCATCCGGTTGGTAATCCACTCAACCGGCGCCAGGTCATCGGTAAACACAACCCCGCCTGCCGGTACCGGTTTCAGGTTGGTCGCCGCGACCTCCATTGCCTGCACCAGAAGCGGCGGGGCGCTCTTCGATTGGATCAGGTCGCGCAGGTTGTACAGCAGGTTCTCCTGAACCGTCGGAGTCCGCGTGGCGAAGATGATCGAGTTGAAGGTGTTCGGCAGGTCGATGATGTAGACGCTCGGGAAAACACTGTGAATGGTGCTCGCCAGGCTGTCCAGGAGCTGGCGGTCACCGGGCGCGCGCCCGACGTTGATCGCCATGGCGCCGTCATCCGTCAGGTGCTGGTACACGAGCTGGAAGAACTCGCGGGTGGTCATCTGCCAGGGGATGTAAGGGGGCCGGTAGGCGTCGACGCTGATCACCTGGTAGCGGTACGGGCTGTGATCCAGGCCCCAGCGCCCGTCCTGAACGATGACATTCAGGTTGGGCTCGTTCATATCGAAATACTTTCTCCCGACAGCCACGATCTTGGGGTCGATCTCAAAGCCGTCGATGGGGATCGGCCCGTAAACCGCGGTGGCCTGGCGGGCGGTCGTCCCCGCGGCCAGGCCCAGGATGGCCATCCGTTGGACGTTTTTCAGGTCGAACGGGGCGGGATTGAAAAACGGCGCCACCAGCACCTGTTCCCACGGCCCGTTGTAGTTTAGAACCTTCGGGTTGTAAACCGAGTGGATCCCCTGGCCGTCGTTCAGGCGCAGGTAGGTATACCCCTTCTGCTGGATTACCTGGATATAGTTATACGCGGATTCGGTTTCATAAACCTGCCCGGTTGAGGCTTTCAAGGGACCGGCGGTACCGACCCAGGCGAACAGCGCCAGGGCAAGCGGCATCCACAGGTACCAGCGGACCTCCTGCCAACCTCGCGCAGCCCAAAGCCCGGCCAGCGCGACCGCCATCTGCGCCGCGCTGAACAGGATGAAAGACCGGTAGGTCCCGATCAACGGGATGAACAGCAGCACCGGCAGGAAGGTGCCCAAGAAAGATCCCAGGGTCGAGATGGCGTAGATGCGGCCCGAGACGCGCCCGGCTTCCTCCGGGTTCCCGATCGCCAGGCGGATGGCGAAAGGCGAAGCCGTCCCGAGCAGGGTGACCGGGATGATGAAGAGGATCAGAACGGCGGCGAACGAGCCGAAGAGGATCCCCATCTGCAGCTGGTCGAAGGCGTTCGCGGAGAGGCGCAGGATGGGGTGCGCCACCACCGGGACCAGGCCGATGCTGAGCGCCCCCCAGGCTAAGATTCCATAAAATGTTCGCAAGGTTGGCGACCGGTCTGCCCAGCGCCCGCCGAGGAAGTACCCCAGCGTCAGGTAGATCAGGATCAGGCCGATGATGCACGCCCACACCAGGTTGCTCGATCCGAAAACATCGCCCAGCAGGCGGGAGGCTAGAAATTCCACTGCCAGGGAGGTCATCCCGGAGACAAAGACTGTGAAATAGAGGTAAAAACGGCCCTGGGAGGGTTGCAGCGCAGGTTTGACTTCCACGGGCTCAATTATACCCGCTGCTTGATTCCCGGCAGGTCTTCGCATATAATTTGCTGAATCCGGGGCAGGAGTACCCCAGGTTTTGAAGGAGTCAGAATGATATCAAGCCTCACCGGTGCGGAGATTCGCCAATCCTTTATCGACTACTTTGTCGAGAGAGGCCATACCTACGTCCCATCCTCCTCCCTGGTTCCGGGAGGAGACCAGACCCTGCTGTTCACCAATGCCGGGATGGTTCAGTTCAAAGACGTCTTCCTGGGGACCGACCTGCGGCCCTATAACCGGGCCACCAACTCTCAGAAATGCATGCGGGTGGCCGGCAAGCATAATGACCTGGAGGATGTCGGGCGGGACGATTCTCACCACACCTTCTTCGAAATGCTAGGGAACTGGTCCTTCGGCGATTATTACAAAAAAGAAGCCATCGGCTGGGCGTGGGAGCTGCTCACCGGAGTCTGGGGCGTAGACCGGTCTATCCTTTACGCCACGGTTTTCAAGGATGAAAAAGGCGAAATCCCGACCGATGAAGAGGCCGCAGCGGCCTGGCGCAGCCAGCCCGGGATGTCTCCGGAGCGCGTCCTGTATTTTGGGCGCAAGGAGAACTTCTGGGAAATGGCGGATACGGGTCCCTGCGGTCCGTGCAGCGAGATCCACATCGACCGCGGCCCGGATGCCTGCGACAAGCAGGGCGTGCCCGGTCACGTCTGCGCGGTAAACGGGGACTGCAAGCGCTTCCTCGAGATCTGGAACCTGGTGTTCATCCAGTACAACCGGCTGGGGCCGAGCCAGCTCGAGCCGCTGCCGGCCTGCCACGTGGATACCGGGATGGGGTTCGAGCGCATCGTTTCCATCCTGCAGGGCGTCTCGTCGAACTACAAGACGGACCTGTTCACCCCGCTGATGGATAAAATCCAGGAGCTGTCGGGGGATAACACGATGCAGCGCGCGGAGCACCTGACGCCCTACCGGGTGATCGCTGACCACGCTCGCGCCGCGGCGTTTTTGATCGCCGATGGGGTCGTCCCGGGGAACACCGGGCGCAACTACATCTGCCGCATGATCATCCGGCGGGCGGCCCGTTTCGGCAGCAAAATCGGCCTGGACCAGCCGTTCATCGCCAGGGTCGCGGAGGTGGTGATCAACCACTACGGCCCGGCATATCCGGAGCTCGCCCGCAACCGCACAGCCATCCTGGAAAACATCACCCGCGAGGAGCGCCGCTTCCGCCGGACGGTCGAGACCGGCCTGAGCCACCTGGACGAGCTCCTGGAGGAGCTGCGCGCCAGTGGGAAGACCGTGCTGGACGGCGCCAGAGCGTTCGATCTCTACGCTACGCTCGGCCTGCCGCTGGAAATTACCCGCGACATCGCCCGCGAGCAGAACCTGGACGTGGACGAGGCCGGCTTCCGTAAGGCCATGGAAGCCCACCGCCTGGCTTCAGGCGCCGGGAAGGCTTTTGGAGCGCTGGGTGGGGAAGACGTCGACGTATTCCGCGCCGTCCTGGCAGACCTGCAGCGGCAGGGCAAGCTGGGGAGTCCGGGCGTGGGCTACAATCCTTATACCGACCTGGAGGTCGAAGAGCCGGTCCTGGCCATCCTGCAGGAAGGCGTCACCCTTGAGAGGGCTTTCCCCGGAGATCAGGTCGAGGTGATCCTGCCGCGCACCGGTTTCTATGTGGAGTCCGGCGGCCAGGTCTCGGATACCGGCACGATCGTTTCCGTCAGCGAACCGCGCTGGGAAATTCAGGTTGAGGACGTCCGCAAGCCGGCGGCCGGGGTGATCGTCCATATCGGCAAGGTCGTCCGCGGCGAGCCAAAAGTCGGCGACCAGGCGATCGCGGCGGTAGACGTCGCCCGCCGGCGGGATATCATGCGCAACCATACCGGCACGCACCTGCTGCATGCCGAGCTGCACCGGGTGCTCGGCGATCACGCCCGCCAGGCCGGGTCGCTGGTCGCGCCCGACCGCCTGCGGTTCGATTTCACCCACCCGGAAGCCGTCACCCCGGAGCAGCTCGAGGAAATCGAAGCCGGGGCGAACCGCGCGATCCTGGAGAACTACCGCCTGCACGTCGTCCAGAAGCCGCTCCAGCAGGCGATCAGCGAGGGCGCGATGGCCCTCTTCGGCGAGAAGTACGGCGAAGTGGTGCGTACCATCACGATCGGCGAGGGCGATCCGTATTCTTACGAGCTGTGCGGTGGGACCCACGTCTCCGAGACCGGCGATATCGGCCTCTTCCTGATCACGAGCGAGGGCAGCGCCGCCGCGGGCATCCGCCGCATCGAGGCGGTGACCGGGCGCGGGGCGTACGATCTCGTGCAGGAGCGCTTCCGCATCCTCAGACAGGCGGCCGGCGCCCTGGGCTCCGGCGTCGATGAGGTGCCGGAGAAAGTCCGCCAGCTGGAGGAAGTTCTGGGCGAGGCCCGCCGCCAGATCGCGGCCCTGCGCCAGGAAATGGCTTCCGGGATATTCGCCCGCCACCTGGAGAGCGTCCCGCTGGTGAGCGGGGTGCCGGTGCTGACCGCGACCCTGCCCAATGCCGACGCGGACACCCTGCGCCAGATGGCCGACCGCTTCCGGCAGCGCTACCCGAGCGGGGTGGTCGTGCTCGGCAGCAGCCAGGCCGGCCGGCCGCTGCTGGTCGCGGCCGTGACGGAAGACCTGGTGAAGCGCGGGCTGCACGCCGGGGAGATCGCCAAAGCCGCCGCGCAAGTGATTGGCGGTAGCGGCGGCGGGAGGCCAAACTTGGCCCAGGCGGGCGGCAGAGACGCCTCGAAGCTCCAGCATGCGCTCGATCAGGTGCCCGGGCTGGTGGAAAAACGCCTCAAAAAGTAAGCAATACCCGTGATGAAAACTGGAGGGGCTCCTCGCAAGGAGCCCCTTTTTATTTCCCAAAATCACCTTCATCAGGAGCAGTTTGGATCGGTTCGCGAGCCGCCTCGACCTGATTACTTCATCTCCATCTTGTGCTGCAAGCGCTCCAGGCGGTGGGTCAGCTCCGCGAGCGCCTGCCGCCTCAGGTAAGGCGGGAAATTCCGGGCATCGCCGGCGGCCTGCAGCGCGGTCTCCGTCCAGCGGATCGCCTCAGGATAATCCCGCTGGCGGTGCTCGTAAAACTTGGCCAGCTCCACGCACGCGTCCAGCCGGCCGTGACCGGCCGCCTTCCGCCACAGGTCGACGGCAGAGAGCCAATCCCCGTTCCGGCGGTAAACCTGGGATAGGCGGTCGATCCCGCTCCAGAAGGCTTCTTCCGGCAGGCCCTGCTCCAGGCCCAGGCGGTAGATCCGGATCGCGTCCTCCACCCGCCCCAGCTCCTCGTACAGCTTCGCCAGGGCCAGCCGGTCCAGGCCTTCATCGACGAGGTCCCCCAGGGGGTCATCCAGCAGGCGGGCGGTGTGG
>JAJYJF010000068.1:0-4038 GCA_021796375.1 Chloroflexota bacterium
CAATAACCTGATCATCAGTCTGTTTAGTTTGCACGGGTATCGCAATGTTGCTCAGGCTAGACGCGTCTTGGATGCCCGCCCCCAGGACGCTCTCGCTATCCTTTGCGGACTTTAAGAAAACCGTGGGGAAAACTTCAGACAGCCACGATTGACAAAAATCGCTCCTCCGGTATACTTCAGAAAAGCGCTGGAACAATTTCACCGGGGGTGGGATCGGCTGGAGGAACGCCAGGGTCGCTCGATCCGGGAGGGTTTCGTGGAAATTGCCATCCTTCATTACGCAGCTCCGCCCGTGGTGGGCGGCGTAGAAGAGGTGATCGCTCACCAGGCGCGGCTGTTCTCCGCAGCCGGACACCGGGTGAGGGTCATCGCGGGGCGGGGCTCAACCTGGGACGAGCAAATTCCGGTGGTGGTTTTTCCCTTGCTGGATTCGCGCCACCCGCAGGTGCTGGAGCTGAAAGCGGGCCTCGACCAGGGGTTCGTCCCCGCGGCGTTCGCCGACCTCCAAGAGGCGATTTTCAGGGGCCTGTGCGAGCGGCTCGCCGGGGTAAACCTGGTGATCGCGCACAATCTGGGCGGGCTCAACAAAAACCTAGCTGCCACGGCGGCCCTGCGGCGCTTCTCCCAGGCGTCCGGTGCGTCGCGGCTGGTTTTGTGGCAGCACGATCTCGCCTGGACCGCGCCCCGCTATCAGGCGGAGCTTCACCCCGGCTGGCCCTGGGACCTGCTGCGCACGCCCTGGCCGGAGGTTCTGCAGGTGACGATTTCATCCGCGAGGCAGGCAGAGCTGGCCGGCCTGATGGGGATGCCGCTCGACCAGATCCGGGTGATCCCGAATGGGATCGACCTGCAAGCCGCGCTGCGGGTCAGCACTTCCGGGTGGGAGCTGGCGCGTGAACTGCGCCTGCTGCGGGCCAGCCCGCTGCTGCTCACCCCGGTGCGGGTCACCCGCCGCAAGAACCTGGAGCTCGGGCTCCGGGTGCTGGCCGAGCTGCGCAGCCGCCTTCCGGATGCCGCGCTGGTCATCACCGGGCCGCCGGGGGCGCACAATCCCGCGAACGCAGCCTACCTGGCGGAGCTGAGCGCGCTGCGCGGCGGGCTAGGGCTGGAAGGCGCTGCCCACCTGCTGGGCGAGCTGCGGCCCGAAGGCCTGCTGGAAGCGGAGGTGACAGACCTCTACCAGCTGGCCGACGCGCTCTTCCTGCCCAGCCGCGAGGAGGGCTTTGGCCTGCCCATCCTCGAAGCCGGACTGGCGCGCCTGCCCATCTTTTGTGCGGATATCCCCCCGCTGCGCCAGCTGGCCGGCGACTGGGCGGAATACTTCTCGCCGGACGGCGATCCGCGAGCGATTGCCGCGGCCATCCACGTGCGGCTGGAGGACACTCCCGCCTTCCACCTGCGCCAGCGGGTCAAACAGGATTATTCCTGGGAAGCCGTTTACCACCGCTATCTATCACCCTTACTGGAGGAGAAATGAGCCCGGTCGAGCACAATTTCACCCCATTCCTGCGTCTGGCAGTCCCGGTCTTTGAGGATTTCGTCCCCGAGACGGCGCTGAAGCTGGCGCAATCGCTCGGCACCCGCGTCCAGCTGTTTGGGATCGTGCAGGTGCCGCCCGAAACCTCCCTGACCACCGGGACCGCGGCGGCCCGCCGGCTGCGCCGCCTGATGGATGCGCTGCGCACAAAATATGAGCTCTCCGGGCAGAACAAGGTGCTGGTGACCCACAGCCCATGGCCGGACCTCTCCGCTGCCCTGCGAAGCGATGCGCCGGATCTGCTGATCCTGGAGTGGCCGGACCACTTTAAGCTCCTGAACGCCCCGGCAGATGAGATCTTGCGGAGCGCGCCCTGCCAGCTGGCGATGGTGCGCGGCCCCTGGCTCGAGGAGGCCGGGAGGACCCTGGTTCCCGTCCGCGGCGGTCCCAACGCAGAGCTCGCCCTGCGCCTGGCGCTGGCCCTGCCGCACAGCGAGCTGGTGGCGCTGCATCTATCCCGGCCGGGCGCGTCCAACGCTACCGAAGCCCCCTTGCGCGGGCTGGAACAGGTTCTGCCCAGCCTGAAAGAGGTCATCTACCAGGTCGTGCCCTCCAGCGATCCGGGAGCCTCCCTGCTCGAGCAGGCTGCCGGCGCTGACCTGCTGATCATGGGCGCCTCCCTGACCCAAACCGGCAGCACCGGCGGGGCATTCGTGGAGCGCGTTCTCAGCCAGGCTCCCTGCGGGGTGGTGGTGATGAAAGCCGTGCGGCCCATACCGGCTCAATGGACGGGTCCCGAAGGGGAGCGGGCCGGCGCCCAGGCGATCTCGCTGCTCGTCGACCACTGGTTCGCGGAAAATACCTACCACGCGGCGGAGTTCGATGACCTGGATCGATTGGTCCGCCTGAAGCGCAGCCAGGGCGTCACCGTGTCGCTCGCGCTGCCCGCCCTGAACGAGGAAGAGACCGTCGGCGAGGTCATCAATACCGTCAGCGACGCCCTCTACCGGCAGGTCCCCCTCCTGGATGAGATCGTGCTGATCGATTCGAACTCCACCGACCGGACGCGCGAGATCGCCCGCGCCTGCGGCATCCCGGTCTTCATCCACCAGCAGATGCTGCCCGGCTACGGCGCCCGGGCCGGAAAAGGCGAGGCGCTCTGGAAAAGCCTCTACGCCACGCACGGCGATATCGTCCTGTGGATCGACACGGATATCGTCAACATCCATCCGCGCTTCGTCTATGGGGTGCTGGGGCCGCTGCTGCTCAACCCCGGACTGCAGTTTGTGAAAGGCTTTTACCAGCGGCCGCTGCACACCGGGGATAAGATGCAGGCGGGAGCCGGGGGAAGGGTGACCGAGCTGACGGCCCGCCCGATGATCAACCTGTTCTATCCCGAGCTGTCCGGGGTGATCCAGCCGCTTTCCGGCGAATACGGCGGGCGCCGGTCGGCCCTGGAGCAGTGCTCGTTTTTCTCCGGCTACGGAGTGGAAATCGGCCTGCTGATCGACATCCTCGAACGCTGCGGCCTGCCGGCGATCGCCCAGGTGGATTTGCTCGAGCGCGTCCACCACAACCAGAGCCTCGAGGCGCTCAGCAAGATGTCCTTCACCATCCTGCAGGCCATGCTCCACAAGCTCGAGCGGCGCTACAGCCGCGGCCTGCTGGAAGAGATCAACAAATCCATGAAGCTGATCCGCTTCGAAGAGAACTCCTATTTCCTCGAGGTGCAGGAGGTGGTCGAGCGCGAGCGGCCGCCGATGATTGAGCTGGCAGAATACCGCGCTCTTCGCGGACTCCAGCAGGCGAATGGGTAAAAGAAACGGTGCTCGAGACGATGCGGGGCAGGCATCTGGGATGATCGGACGGCGATGACGGTATTATGGCTTATCCGGCACGGGCAGACGGATTGGAACGTCGAGGGCAGGTACCAGGGCCAGGCGGATCTGCCGCTCAACGAAGCGGGAATCCTCCAGGCGGAATCGGCGGCGGCGCAGGTCGCGCGCCTGCCGGTCGCTGCAATTTTCGCCAGCGACCTGGTGCGGGCGCACCGGACCGCGGAGATCATCGCCGCCAGGCTGGGGCTGCCGGTCCAGGAGGATGCTCGCCTGAGGGAAATCAACCAGGGCGAATGGGAGGGGCTGCTCGTTTCTGAAATCGCCTCGCGCTATGCCGGCCAGATCGGCCGTTTCCGGGCCAACCCGATGACGGCCCGCGCGCCGGGCGGGGAGACCGTGGCCGAAGTAGCCTCCCGCCTTGCCAGCGCGGCAAACGAAATCTCCCGCCGCTATGCCGGCCAGCAGGTCCTGATCGTATCGCATGGGCTGGCGCTGGCCACCTTGATCGCCCGGGCGCGCAAGGTGCCGCTGGACCAGGTGTATGCGCTCATCCCCGAAAACGCCGTCCCGCACTGCATCGAGTGGCCCTCCGGAGAAGAATAGTCGTTTTTTCTTGGGTGTCTCGTGGGGATTCCTTTCCAGGCCGTCACGCTCGTGATCGAACTCCTGCTGGTCGCAGCCGTCGTTGCCATCCTGGTGCGGCGGATGCGCATCCCCTACACC
>JAJYJF010000068.1:4138-8874 GCA_021796375.1 Chloroflexota bacterium
AGAATAGTCGTTTTTTCTTGGGTGTCTCGTGGGGATTCCTTTCCAGGCCGTCACGCTCGTGATCGAACTCCTGCTGGTCGCAGCCGTCGTTGCCATCCTGGTGCGGCGGATGCGCATCCCCTACACCGTTGCGCTCGTGGTCGCCGGGCTGGTGATTACCCTGCACAAACCTTTCCAGCTGGAAGTGACGCCCGAGCTCTTTCTCATTGTCTTTCTACCCCCGCTCGTCTTTGAAGCCGCCTTCCACATCGACCTGGCTTCCCTGCGCCGCGACCTGATGCCGATCGCGCTGCTGGCCGGCCCGGGCGTGATCGTCACCATGCTGGTGGTCGGCGGCATCCTCAACCTGGCGGCCGGCCTGAGCCTGCCGATGGCGCTCATCTTTGGCGCGCTCATCTCCGCCACCGACCCGGTTTCGGTGGTGGCGCTTTTCCGCCGCATCGGAGTGCCCCGCCGCCTCGGAATTCTCGTCGAGAGCGAAAGCCTGCTCAACGACGGTACCGCCATCGTGCTGTTCGACCTGGTCCTCGGCTACGCGCTGGCCGGCCGGGCGGATGGCGTGCTGGCGGTTGGGGATTTCATTCGCATGTCGGCCGGCGGGATTCTGCTGGGGTTGGGTCTGGGGTGGGTGGTCTCGCTGCTGATTTCCAGGCTCGACGATTATCTGATCGAGACCACCCTGACGACCATCCTGGCGTACGGGGCTTATCTCTTAGCCGACCAGCTGGGGTTCAGCGGCGTGCTGGCGGTGGTTGCCGCCGGCCTGATCAACGGCAACCTCGGCCGCAGCGGGATGAGCCCCACCACCCGCATCGTGGTTTTTAATTTCTGGGAATACATCGCCTTTTTAGCGAACTCGATCGTATTTTTGCTGATCGGCCTGCAGGTAAACCTGTCCAGTTTGCTCGCGGACGCGCTGCCGATCCTGTGGGCGATCGTGGGCGTGCTCGCCTCCCGCGCGCTGGTGGTCTTCGGGTTCGGGGCGCTCGCCAACCGCTTCCTCCGCCGGTCGGACCGGATCCCATCGCCCTGGCTCCAGGTGGCCAGTTGGGGCGGGCTGCGGGGAGCTATCGCCCTCGCGCTCGCGCTCAGCCTGCCCGTCTCGCTGGGGGGCAATCGTATCTTGCTTCAGGACATGGCCTTCGGGGTGGTGCTGTTCACCCTCTTGATCCAGGGGACCACGATGAGACCGCTCATCCGCCGTTTGAAGCTCATCCAGCGCAGCGATACGCAAGAGGCTTACGAGATCCAGCACGCCCGCCTGACCTCGATCCGCTCCGCCACACACCACCTGGAACGGCTGTACCGCGAAGGGCTGGTCCCCGGCTCGATCTGGGAAGCATTGAAACCCGGGCTGGAAGATCGTATCCAGACGATCTCGACCCAGCTGCGCGAGGTCGTCCATTCGTCCCCGGACCTGTACGCCGAGGAGCTCGATACCGCCCGGCGCGAGTTCTTGAGGGCCCAGCGCAGCGCGCTGCAGGGCCTGCTGCGCGAGGGGCTGATCACCGACGATGTATTTTCCCAGCTGACAGCCGAGGTCGATTTTTATCTCGACCAGGACGCGGCTGAGCTGCTGGAACCGGCTGCCAGCTCGCCGTCCCCGGAGGCGGGCTCAAACCCACCCGGCGCCCTGCCCGAAAACCAGGGGGATATCGAGGATTATGAACGGACCCAGTGAAGAGCAGCTGTCCCGGCTGCTCGCGGAGCTCTACGGCCAGACCGCCAGCCAAAACCTGCTGAGGCAGGTTCGTTCGCGTATTGAATCCTTCCGCCCGGTCATGGAAACGGGCCTCTGGAGGGTGACTGGCTCCCCCAGCCACCGCGACGTCCTGCTGATCACATACCCAGACCAGGTGACCCAGCCCGGCCAGCCGCCGCTGCAGACCCTGGCCGATTTCGCCGAGCAGGCCGTCCCGAAGGGGGTCAGCGCGATGCACGTCCTGCCGTTCTACCCCGCCAGCTCCGACGATGGGTTCGCCGTGGTAGATTACACGGCGGTTGACCCGGGCCTGGGCGGCTGGGAAGACGTCTCCCGGCTGGCGCGGCGCTACCGCCTGATGGTGGATGCGGTGATCAACCACATCTCCAGCGCGAGCCCCTGGCTGCGCGGCTACCTGGAAGGCGACGAGCGCTACCGCGGCTGCTTTATCGAGGTGCCGGAGGGCGCAGACCTCAGCCAGGTGGTGCGCCCACGGACCCTGCCGCTCGTCACGTCTTTCGCTGGCGCGCAGGGCGAGGTGCGCCTGTGGACCACCTTCAGCGCGGATCAGGTGGATCTGAACTATCACAACCCGCAGGTTCTCCTGGACGTGCTGGACGCCGTGCTGCTTTACGTCGAGCGCGGCGCGCAGTGGATCCGGCTGGATGCCATCGCCTATCTCTGGAAAGAGATCGGCACCCCGTGCATCCATCTGCCCCAGACGCACGCTGTGGTGCAGCTGCTGCGGGCGGTGTTTGATCAGGCCGCACCGGACGTGCAGCTGATCACCGAGACCAACGTACCCCACCACGAAAACCTTTCTTATTTTGGGGATGGGCATGACGAAGCCCAGATGGTGTATAACTTTGCGCTGCCGCCGCTCGTGCTGCATACCCTGCTCACCGGCCGGGCCGGATCGCTCTCCGCATGGGCCTCCAGCCTGTCACTGCCCTCGGGTGAGGTGACTTTCCTGAACTTCCTGGCCAGCCACGATGGAATCGGGCTGAACCCGGTGCACGGGATCCTCTCCACCGCGGAAATCGACGCCCTGACGGCCGCGGTCCTGCGCCATGGGGGCCTGGTGAGCAGCAAGACCAATCCAGACGGCAGCGACAGCCCGTACGAGCTGAATATCAGCTATTTCGATGCCCTTTCCGATCCGCAGGCCCGCGAGACGCTCGAGACGCAGGTCGACCGGTTCATGGTCGCGCAGGCGATCCTCTGCTGCCTGGTGGGCGTGCCGGGGATCTACTTTCACTCGCTGTTTGGCTCGCGCAGCTGGAAGGAGGGGGTCCAGCAGACCGGCCGCAGCCGGACGATCAACCGCCAGAAATTCACCCGAGCGGAGCTGGAGGCAGAACTTTCGAACCCCGATTCGCTGCGCGCGCGGGTGCTCGCCCGCTACACGCACCTGCTCGAAGCGCGCGGGTCCATGCCGGCGTTTGACCCCTACGGGCAGCAGCTGATTCTGAACGCCGGCGACGCGATCTTCGGGGTGCTGCGCGTTCCCCCGGCCGGCGAAAAACCGGTCATTTGCCTGCACAACGTCTCTGACCAGGCTCAGCCCGTCGAGCTGAATATGGATGCGCTCGGGTACGAGCCGCGCATGTGGAACGACCTGATCAGCGGGCAGGCATTTGTCCTGGGCAGGCACCCCAACCTGCTCCTCGAGCCATACCAGTACGTCTGGCTGGCATAATTATGAGAAAGTCTGTACGAAAACAGCCTTTTGCGTCATAATCCCAAATTATGATCGTCGATACCGTTTCTCCCTATTTGCTGCTCCTCAAAAACCGGATTGACCTCTCGCACATCCCTTTCTCGGAACGCGGATCCCGGCTGCTGGTCATGGAGCAATCTGCCAATTCGATCGTTTTCCGGCTGGTCGAACGCTGGTTCAAGCTGGATAACGACCTGGCCAGCTACCGGCAGCGCCCGCCGATCGTCGAGAACTTCTGCCTGACCGACGGCGATGGCCAGCCCCTCGATTTCACCCTCGAATCGTATCCGCACCGCCTGGATTTCCAGACTGCCATCGGGCCTTTCTCCCTGGTGTTCGCGGATTCCGAGACCCTGCTGCTCTCCCTGCCCCCCGCCAGCTGCGGGGTGACCTTCGAAGCCCACATGAACGAAGGCCAGGTAGACCGGCGCGGCGGGATCCTGCGCGTCACCGGGAACATCCGGCGCAACATGGCCTACACCACCAACCGGAGGATCCTTCTTAATACCCTAAGCCTCAACTCGCGCGGAAACCTGGAGGCTCACCTGCGCCTGGGCGCCGGCCCCGAGTCAGGGCTGCTGATCAATATCACCCCCCGGCTGGGGTTCAACCGCTACCTTCCGCCGCTCGAGCCGACCTTCCTGGCGGCGGGCAAGCGCTGGCACGACTGGCTTGCAGCCGTCCCGCCCGTCCCCGAGCCGTTTCGCACCCAGTATTACTACGCCTGGTCGATCATGCGCACCGGGCTGATCTCGACTCGCTTCTACACCACCCGCGAGGCGATGACGCCGTCCAAGATCCATTACATCGGCGTCTGGCAGTGGGACGCCTTCTTCCACGCCCTGGCTTACCGCCATATCGATCCCCAGCTGTCCCACGACCAGCTGCGGGTGATGCTCGACCACCAGCGCGCGGACGGCATGATCCCGGATGCCGTCCACGACGAAGGCACGGTCACCCATCTCAACTACCCGGTTGACGCCGACGTGACCAAACCGCCCCTTCTGGGCTGGACGGCCTGGAAGCTGTATGAATCCGACGGCGACCGCGAGTTTCTGGATGAGATTTACGAGCCGATCGTGCGCAATACCGCCTGGTGGTTCGACCTGAACGATGAAGACCACGACGGGCTCTGCGAATACCACCACCCGTACTCGTCCGGAGCGGACGACAGCCCGCTGTGGGATACCGTGGGACCGGAGACCGGCCCCGACCTGAACACGTACCTTTACCTGCAGATGGAAAGTCTTGGGCGAATCGCGCACGTCCTCGGCCAGGAGGATCAGGCAGTCGAATGGCAGACCCGCACCCGGG
>JAJYJF010000069.1 GCA_021796375.1 Chloroflexota bacterium
CCGGGAGGGTGGGGAACTGGATCGCAAACGTGCGGAAGAGCGTGCTGGAGAGCGCCATCAGCAGCGCGGCGCCCATGCCCTTGTCGGTCACGTCCGCTACCACCATGCCCCATTTGTTGTTCGAGAGCGGGATGAAGTCGTAAAAATCGCCGGACGTTTCGCGGGCCGGCTCGAGGACCGCAGCGATATCCCAGCCGGGGATGGTAGGCGCCACCTCGGGCAGGATGTCGGCCTGGATGCGGCCGGCCATCACCAGCTCGCGGGCCATCGTGTCCTGCTGGCGGTACCGGGCGAGCACCTGAGCCAGGCTCATCGGCTCCTCCGCCCCCTCGCCCTCCGGGTCCGCCCCGGCGCCGGATGAGATGCGGGAGGGCAGCGTGCTTTCAGCCGATGGCTGCAGGAGCGCGAGCAGCCCGGATTTCAGCTCATCCTCGGGGATATCCCGCGAGAAACAGTGCAGTCCGTCGCCGCTGGCTGCCTCGCCGGCGCTGGAGACGGTCATCAGGATGATCTTCATCCCCGGCCACGTCCCCAGGATCTGCCGGGACGTCTCCACCCCAAGGTCCCCGGGCAGGTCCAGCAGGAACAGGTCGGGCTGGGCCATCTGGCTCAACTGGAAGGCTTCGGTTGGGGTCTGGCCTTCTCCCACCAGGCTGATGCCGGGCAGACCCATCACCAGCGAAGCCAGCCCGCGCAGGTAGACCGGCTGGGAAGAGACCACCGCTACCCGGGCTGCCCGCTGCTCATTCATCCTCATCCCGCATGTTGTTCACCCCGCTCAGGAAGGAGCCGCCTGAAATATGCGAAACGCACAAACCTATTTTACCGAAGGTTGAGAATATGGCAAATACTTAAAGTAGATCCGGGCGCACCCCAAATTTTTGGCGATGCACCCCATCCCCGGGGGAATCAGGGGTCTACGGGCTGCCGCCCGTACAGGCCTCTGATTTCCGCAGATTCCCCGGGAGGTACTGCCAAAAAACCGGGATGCTGCTAGCGAAATCCCGCAATGGACCTAACCCCCGGCCCCTTCCCTAACCCCGGAACAGAACATCCGGGGCGCTTTGCGAGGGAATGGAAAAAATCCAGTCCTCCCCCTTCCCTGCCCGCAGGGCCTCCGAGCGTTTTTTGCGAGAAGTCAGGGAAGGGGATCGGAGGGTTAGGTTCGAAGGGCGAATCCAAGTCCATAAATCTCAAACGAGGTCGCCAGCAGTTTCAAACCGGGATGCACCCGGATCTTCTTCGATATTTTATCCGCCGGACTGAGAGATGGCGCCCTCGTCGGGCGGGCTGGCGATGCGGGCGGGCAGGCCGGGATTCGCCTCTTTCGGGCTGCTCCCGGTGGTTTGGGCGATCAGCCGGCCGGCTCGTTCTTCCGGTGTCCCTTCTTTCAGGCGCGCCAGCTCCGCTTCAACCGCCAGCTTCCGGTTCACCTGCAGGAGCTCGCGGCCGAGACCGTCCTGTTCCGGCTCCAGCACATCCACCAGCACCCCCTCAGAGACCAGCCCTTCGATGGCATCGGCTCGCGACTGCATCTCGCGGATGCGCTCCTCCGCCCGCCGGATGGTATTGCCCACGTCGCTCAGGTCCACCGAGACCCCGGAGACCGCTTCCCGCATCTGCAGCCGGGCCCTGGAAGAATCGTAGATCGCCTTGAGCTCTTCCTTCTTCGAGCGGAAGGCGGCCACCCTGCGGTCCAGGTTTGCCTGGTTCTGCTTCAGGGTTTCCGCTTGCTGCTCCAGGCCGGCGATGTTCTTCTCCAGCCCGTCCAGGCGGGAGGCGGCCTCCTGCTTGCGCTCGAGCGCCAGCCTGGCGAGGTCGTCCCGGCCGGCGCGGACGGCCGCCTGGGCCTGCTCGTCCGATTTGCGCAGGGCCTCCTCGAGCTGGCCGTACTGCGCCGCCAGCCGGTTCCTGGCCGCGCTCACCTCGATCAGCCCGCGGCTGATCCGCGCGCGGGTCTCCTCCAGCCTGTTCAGGCTGTAATCCAGGCTCGCCTTGGGGTCTTCAAACATGTCTGCGACCGCATTGGCGCGAGCCTCAATGATCGCATTAATCCGGGTGAAAATGCTCACCTCACGCTTCCTTTCTACCGATAAACCCTAGTGTTTTTGCCCGAGAGCTCGCTGCCCCTGGGCAAACAAATCCTGGCGAAGGTGCAGGCGCAGCCCAGCCAGTTTTTCTTCTGAAAGCAGTATCTGCAGGCTCAGGATCGAAGCCCGCACCTCCGCCTCCAGCTCATCCATCCGCCCCAGCTCCTGCGAGACGGCCTGCCCGTTCAGCTCGATCCGGCGGGATGCCTGCGCCAGGCGGTGCCATGCATCCAGGTGCGCCCGCGCCTGCTGCTCGTCGGGCAGGGCAGCCTGTGCGCTGGCCCGGGCGGCGGCAGCCTGCTCTTCAAGCCACCCGGATTCGCGCGCGATCGCCCGCTGGCTCTGCAGGATCCCAACCCGAGCTTCTTCCACCAGGCCCAGGTCGATATACAGGTGGTTCAGGCCGCGCTCGATCTCGCCATCAGCGGGCGGATCATCGATTTCCCGGCCCGGCGGCGCAGCTCAGCCTCGCGCTGGACCAGGAGGACATCTCCCAGCCCGATCTGATTGCGGTCCAGGCGGGAGCGCAGCTCGATGAAGCGCTCGCGCGCGAGTTCTCCCCGGCCGTACATCGCCCTTAATTGATTCTGCAGCTGCGCCTGAGGGTCTTCCCACCGGAAGAGCTCTTCAACCACCTCCTTCCAGGGGGTGAAGACCTCTTCCACCATATCCAACATCCAATGAAACATCCCCAACCCGCCTTCTTGCTCCTCCTTTGGTTGTTTACCCCGGATGACACTGGTCGTCCGGGGGACTCCTGGCTATATTATGACCATTATTATCTTATTTTAGAAGCGGTAACCTGTCATGAATCATGGGGGTAACCGCGCCGAAGCGCAGGGTGCGGTCTTCCATACTCCCATGCCGAAAGTGAAAACTCCCCCGGGGCTAGCCTCCCCTGGCCCATTGGATCACCAGCAGGACGACCATGCCGGTCATGACCAGGAACGAGATCCCTCCGAAGAGGTTGTCGAACCATTTATTGGTGAAATTTCCCATGATCTTGCGCCGGTTCGCGAGCAGCAGGAGGATGCCCATGATCAGCGGTCCGACGAGCCCCCCCAGCACCTGCGAGTAATACAGGGCCAGCACCGGGTTTACCCCGGAGAGGGCGATCTCCACCCCGGTAAACAGCGAGAGGGTGATCACGATGTAAAACCCTTTCGCCTGGTCGACCCCCTCGGAGAGGCTCTGCTTCCAGCCAAAGAGCTCGGCGACCATGTACCCGGCGGAGGCGGAGAGGACCGGGATGGCGACCAGCCCGGAGGCGATCAGCCCGACCCCAAACAGGTATTTCGCCGCCGGGCCGGCCAGCGGCACGAGCGCCCGGGCGGCATCCTGGGCGGTCTGGATCGTCTGGTGGTGGCTGTACAGCACGGATGCGGTCGAGATCATGATAAACAGCGTGACCACCTGGGCGAAGATGAAACCCGGGGCCAGGAGCGCGTCGAGGTGGCGCGCCCTCTCCAGCTTATTGGTGCCCTTTTCCTCGATCTCCTCCTTGGCCTGCCAGAAAAACAGCGGCGGCGAAAACGTGGCGCCCAGGATGCCGACTGCCGAGAGGAGGGCTTGGCTGCCGGAGGGGAGCGGCGGCAGGAAGATGTTCCTCAGCACCTCCCCCCAATTGGGGTGCGACATGACCCCGGAAAAGATGTAGGCCACGAACACGAAGGTTAAAACGGCGATGTAGCGGGTGAAGGTTTCGAAGTTCAGAAAGAGCACCAGCACCCAGATGAGCGCCGCCACCGGCACCAGCCAGAGCAGGAACCTGATCCCGGTGATGAGCTCGAGCGCCGCGCTGATCCCGGTCATATCCGCGCCGATCATCAAGATGGTGACCAGCAGCAGGCTGAGGATCGTCAGGTACGCCAGCGGTTTCGGAAAGTGGTCGCGGATCACCGCGCCGAGCCCCTGGTGAGTCACGTCGCCGATCCGCGCGCACATCGACTGGATGGCCACCAGCATCGGGAGGGCCAGGACCATCAGCCAGAGCTGGCGGTAGCCCGTCTGCGACCCGGCCACGGCGTAGGTAGTGATCCCCGCCGGGTCATTATCCGCGTTGGCGCTGATGATCCCGGCGATAAATTTCCCGACCTGGCCCGAGGTCGCGCCGGTCGAGCCGGCTCTTTTTCGAGAAGTCTCGGCCACGAAAAGATTCCACCCTTCTTAGAAGCGCGCCCGGACCTCGGGCGGCGTTTTTCTCTACTTGCTATCGTAACCGGCCGGATGCACTCGTGGAATGGTGAGTTCCCCCCGGCTGAACCCGGGATAATCCCTATCCGGGCGGGAAAGGCTGATTCCCCCAAATATGAAGGCTGCCGAGGCGCGCGTCTGCGAGCTGGTCCTGCCCCAGTTCCTCCGGGCTGGCCCACCAGCGCCGGGCAAGCGGGCGGGCAATAGCTCCCCCCTCAAGGTTCAGCGCGTCCCCCCTCAACAGTGTATCAAATGCACTCGCTCAAATATACAGTATAATGGGATCCGGTACGGACGATCGTATCCGTACAGCACCCGCCCGAACAATTTATGGAGGATCGAAAATGAGGCGCTTGATTCCCATCTCGATTGTCATGCTCATCGCCCTGATCGCCACCGCATGCGCGCCGGCGGCAACGCCCGCGCCCGCTCCCACGGCCGCCGCCACGGCCGCGCCCACGGCTGCCCCCAAGGTAACCCTGACGATCTTCGGCGCCGGCACGCTCGCCGCGCCGTTCAAACAGGTCGACAACGCGTTCATGAAGCTGTATCCAAACGTCACCATCCAGGCCCAATTTGGCGGCAGCGTCAAAATGGTCAAGCAGGTGACCGACCTGCACCAGATCGCGGACGTCGTGGCGGTGGCCGATTACAACGTGATCCCCAAATACCTGTTCGGCGCGAACGGCAAAACCGCCTACACGGCCTGGTATGCCGGGTTCGCGACCAACGCGATTACTTTTGTCTACACCGATAAGAGCAAATTTGCCAGCGAGATCACCCCGCAGAACTGGTACCAGGTGCTCGCGCGTCCGGGCGTGCAGATCGGCCGCTCGAACCCCGATACGGATCCTTCCGGCTACCAGACCGTGCAGATGCTGAACCTGGCGGAGAAATATTACAACCAGCCCGGCCTCGCGGCATCGATCCTGGCAAACGCGCCCAAGACAAATATGCGCGATACCGAGACGGAGCTGATCGCCGCGCTGCAATCCGGGCAGATCGATTACCTGGCCATCTATCTCTCCGACGCGCGCCAGCATGGCTTCAAGTACCTCCAGCTCCCGCCGCAGATCGATTTGAGCGATGCGAAATACTCGGCATCCTACGCGCAGGCGTCCGTCCAGACGGCGAACGGGACCCTGACCGCCTCCCCCATCGTCTACGCGGTGACGATCCCGAACAACGCCGCGCATCCGGACTGGGCGCTCAAGTACACGCAGTTCCTGTTGGGGAGCGAGGGACAGAGCGCGATGAAAAGCAGCGGCTTCGGGTCGCTCGCGCCCGCGTATGTGAACGATGCCAGCAAGGCCCCCGCGGATCTGAAAGCCCTCCTGACCGCCTGGCCCAAATAGCAGGGAGGGGACGCGAATGAGATCGGACTCAATCAGATGAGGGGTTTCGCGTTCCGAGGATAATCGAGATGGTGGCCAAAGCTCTTGCGCCGTCGCGCAGCCTGCTGCTTGCCTTCTGGCTGGCCGGCGGCGTGCTGCTTGCGTTCCTCCTCCTGCCGCTGCTGCAAATGGCGGCAAGCCAGACCCCGGCGCGCCTGGCGCGCGTGGCGGCGATGGCGGACGTGCGCGCCGCGATCGTCCTCAGCCTGGAGGCCGCGTTCGTCACGACGCTGCTTGCCGGCCTCCTGGGCGTGCCGCTGGCATACCTGCTCGCCCGCACCACCTTTCCCGGTAAAAGCATCGTCGAAGCCGTGGTGGACCTGCCGCTGGCGATCCCGCATACGGTCGTCGGCATCGCGCTGCTCTTCGTCTTCGGGCGCACCGGCGGGATCGGCGCGGCGGTGAACACGCTGTTTGGCTACCAGTTCTGGGGCACGCTCGGCGGCGTGATCATCGCCATGCTGTTCGTCAGCATCACCTATACCGTGAACGCGGCGCGCGTCGGCTTCGACGCCGTGGATCCGCGCCTGGAAAAGGTGGCGCGCACGCTCGGGGCGGGACCGTGGCGGGTTTTCACCCGGGTGACGGTGCCGCTCGCCTGGCACGGCGTCCTCACCGGGCTGACGCTGACCTTCGCGCGCTCGATCAGCGAGTTCGGGGCGGTGATTATCCTGACCTACTACCCGATGACCGCCCCGGTAAAAATCTACGACCTGTTCCTGCAGTTCGGGCTGGATGATTCTTCGGCCATGGCAGTGCTCTTCCTCGCCGTCGCGCTCGCCCTGTTCATCCTCTTTCGATATCTCGCCTACGGCCGCCGCGCCGCGCCCGGGGGGCGGGTTTGAGCGCGGCGGTCGAGCTCGAGCGGATCTCGCTCTCATTGGGCGCATTCGCGCTGCGCGACATCTCGTTCGCCCTCGATTCGGGCGACATTTTCGTGATCTTGGGGCCCAGCGGTGCAGGGAAATCGGTGCTCCTCGAAACCATCGCCGGGTTTTATCCCCCGAAATCCGGCACGATTAAAATCGGCGGGCGCGATGTGACCAGCGCGCCGCCGGAAGCCCGCCGCATCGGTTTCATGTTCCAGGACTACGCCCTGTTTCCCCACCTCACGGTCGCGCAGAACGTTCAATTCGCCCGCCCCAACGGCGATCCGGCCCACTCGCGAGACCTGCTCGCGCGCCTGGGCCTGGCGGCGCTCGCGAACCGCCACCCGGCGAACCTCAGCGGCGGTGAAAAACAGCGCGTCGCCCTCACCCGCGCGCTGGCGATGAACCCGGCGCTCTTCTTGTTCGATGAGCCGCTCTCCGCCCTCGACGCGCCCACGCGCGACGCGCTGCGGGCGGAGCTGAAATCCCTGCTGCGGCAGCTGGGCCTGCCGGCGATCTACGTGACCCACGACCAGGCCGAGGCGCTGGTGCTGGCGGACAAGATGGCCATCCTGCGCGATGGGGAGCTGCTCCAGGTGGGGACGCCGGCCGAAATCTTCAACGCGCCGGCAAGCGAGTTTGTCGCCAATTTTGTCGGCATCGAAACGGTGTTGAAAGGGGAAACGCTCGCCGTATCGGATGGCGATGCCCGCGTCGCCCTCGGCAGCTGCGAGATTCACGCCGCCGCCAGCCGCGCGACGCGGCGGGTCCTGGTCTGCATCCGCCCGGAGGACGTGGCGCTCTCCCGCGCTCCCGGCGCCGGTTCGGGCGCCCGAAACCGGTTCGACGCGCGCGTCGTCGAAGTGGCGGCTCTCGCCCACCTGTTTAAAATCACGCTCGATTGCGGCTTCCCGCTCGTCGCCTACATCACCAAGCAGACCTACCTCGAGCTCGGCATCGCGCCCGGCGCGCGCCTTACCGCCAGCGTCGAAGCCGCGGACGTCCACCTCATCCCACAAGAGTGAAGTTCTTGCCCCCTCAGGCGGCCCGGTGTGCTCTATAATGGGGGGAATTCTGGTTTCGACGGACCCACCCAACCCCGGCAGGAGAACCCGATGGACGAGACGACCCTGGTCAACGATCCGCGCATCACCGATAAAGACGAATATTACATGAACCTGGCCTTCGCGGTCGCCAAGGGCTCCAAGTGCCTGCGCGCTGCGTACGGGTCGGTGGTGGTGAAGGATGGGCGCATCGTCGCCACCGGCTACAACGGCAAGCCGCCGCACTCGGTCAACGACCACATCTGCTACCGCGAAGGCCTGCCGGACAACGCCAGCAAGCCCAACTGCTGCATCCACTCGGAGGCAAACGCCATCATTCACAGCGCGCCCGAGGAGCGCCTGGGGGCCACCCTATACGTCTCGGGGATCCCCTGCACGGACTGCGCCCTGCTGATTATGGCCTCCGGGATCAGGCGCGTGGTCTATTTCGACGGACCGGCGGCCTCCGGCCACCTGGGGAACTCCGATTCCGAATTCTGGAAGCAGTACGGCTTCGCCGAAAAGATCGATCTCGTGCCGATCAAAAGCTTCTAGCGCCAGCTGAAAGACGCCCCGGCCCTGCCGCTCAATCGGCGGTGAAAGCCGGGCCGGTTTTCATCTGCCCGGCCTGCCTGCCCTCGTACAGCCTCAGAAACACCACCCCGGCCAGGATCATCAGGCTGCCGCCGATCTGGAAGGCCGTCATGCGCTCGGCGAGCAGGGCGTAGGCCACGACCGCCGTCCACACCGGCTCGGTGGTAGCGATCAGATTCGCCACGCTGGCGGGCAACAGGCCCAGGCTGGTCAGGTACAGCCCGTAGCCGATCAGGGACGGGCCCGCCGCGAGCAGGAAGAGGATTCCCCACCCGGCGAGCGCGCCGCCCAGCCAGAACAAGTCGGCCAGCCGGGCGGCTCCCCCGGGAAGGACTCGGCCCAAGGCGAGATTAATGCCCAGCAGATAGATGCTCGCGAAGCCAAACGCGTAGAGCACCGTCGTCCAGGCGCTGAGCCCGCGCTGCGCCGCGGACCGCCCCATCAGGCTGTACACCGCGTACAGCAGGCCCGAGAGCACCCCCACCACGAT
>JAJYJF010000070.1 GCA_021796375.1 Chloroflexota bacterium
TCCGCGGGGGGAGCGGCCGGCTCCGCCGCGGGAGCCGCTCCCAGGCTGGTGGCGGCCCGGACGTCTTCCCGGGTGACCATCCCAAAGCGGCCAGTCCCCCGCAGGGTGTGGTAGTCGACGCCCAGCTCGCGGGCCAGCTGGAGGGCTTTCGGGGTGGCCTGAGCCTGCTCCGAATGCGCGCCAGCCGCGGCGGGCGCGCTCGCCCGCACCCCGCCGGATTGGGGCGCACCCAAAGCCGGCGCCGCGGCGGTTTCGGCTGCGCGGCCCTCTCCCGCTGGCTCGGCAGGGGGGGCAGCCAGGGTTTCGCCCGCCTCGCCCAGCATGAGGATCGGCTCGCCGCATTTCAGGGTCTCGCCGGCCGCGGCGAGCAGCTTGAGGACAACCCCGTCCTCCTCCGCCAGCAGCTCGTTGCTGAGCTTTTCGATCTCGATCTCGCCCAGCACGTCGCCTTTTGAAACCGCGTCTCCCTCGCTCACCCTCCAGGCGGCGATCGTGCCCTCTTCCATGGTGGCCCCGTAGCGGGGCATGGTGATGACGCTGGCCATGGGTCTCTCCTTCCCGGCTAAAAAGCCATCGCTTCGCGGCAGGCCTTCAGCACGTCGTCATAGTGCGGGAGCACCTCATCCTCCAGGACCGGCGCGAACGGGATCGGCGTTCCCAGGGAGGTGACCCGTTTGACGGGCGCTTTCAGGTATTCGAATACGTCTTCGCTGACCAGCGACCCGATCTCCGCCCCGTACCCCATGAACTTGGGGCCTTCCTGGACGATCACCAGCCGGCCGGTCTTGGCCACCGAGCTGACGATGGTCTCTTTATCCAGCGGGAACAGCGTGCGGGGGTTGATGATCTCGCATTCCACCCCTTCTTTGGCCAGCTCCTCGGCCGCCCGCCTGGCGAAGTTAACCATAGTCATGGCCGCGACGATGGTGAGGTCTTTCCCGGAGCGCTCGACATTGGCCTGGTAAAGCGGCAGGCTGTAAAGCTCTTCGGGGACCTCGCCCTTCTGGTTGTACAGCCCTTTGTGCTCGAGGAACACCACCGGGTTGTTGCTGCGGATCGAGGAGACCAGCAGGCCCTTGGCTTCGTAAGGCGTGGCCGGGGCGACCACGACCAGCCCGGGCACGTTCATCAGCCAGGGCTCCACGCACTGGGAGTGGTGGTAGGCGCAGCGGATCCCTCCCCCGGTGACCGCCCGGACCACCATCTGGGCGCTGGCCTTGCCCTCGTACATGTAGCACAGCTTGGCCGCGTTGTTGACGATCTGGTCGTAGCAGACCCCGATGAAGTCGGCGAACATCAGCTCCGCCACCGGGCGAAGGCCGCAAACCGCCGCGCCGCAGGAGAGGCCAACGATCGCCGCTTCGGACAGGGCGGTATCGAAGGCCCGGTCCGGCCACTTGACCCAGATCCCGGAGGTGATGCCGAAATCCCCGCCCATCTTGGCGACGTCTTCCCCAATGACGAAGACTTTCTCATCCCGCTCCATCTCCTGATGCAGCGCTTCGTTCAATGCTTTCGAAAACGTAATCGTGCGGGACATTATCTTCCCTCCACTTCGATATCCGCGTAGACATGGGCCGTGGCATAGGCCGGGTCCGGGTCCGGGCTTTCGAGCGAGAACTGGACGTAGGATTCGACCTCCGCGTCCACGCGGTCGTGGACGGCCTGGATCTCGGATTCGGCCACGCCGTGAGCGTCCATCAGCTTCTCCCGGGCGCGCTTGATCGGATCCTTCTCCTTCCAGCTTTCCAGCTCGCCCGCCGGGCGGTACGCGGCCGGGTCTCCGGAGAAGTGCCCCTGCCAGCGGTAGGTCATGTACTCGAGCAGGGTCGGGCCGCCCCCCTCGCGGGCGCGCTGGACTGCCCGCCCGGTGGCCTCGATCACCGCCTCGATGTCGTTCCCATCCACCACCTCCCCCGGGACGCAGTATCCCTGGGCCCACTCGGCCAGCTGGCTTTGCGGGTGGGTCTCGGTGTAGCGGGTCGAAATCGCATAGTGGTTGTTGATCAGGCAGTAGAGGATGGGGAGCTTCCAGGTGGCGGCCATGTTCATGCTCTCATGGCAGGTCCCCTCCCCAAGGGTGCCGTCGCCCATCGAAATCGCGGTGACGTCGTCGGTGTGATTGTAGACCGAGGCGAACGCGGTCCCCAGCGCGGTGACGACCGTCGATCCCTGGATCGCGTTGTTGCCCATATCGCGCACCTTGAGATCGTTGACGTGCATCGAGCCGCCGCGGCCTCCGTTCAGCCCGGTCCGTTTGCCAAAGATCTCGGCCATCACGCGCTTGCGGTCCTCCGGGTGGCTCGAGAGGAGGATGATCCCGTGCCCGCGGTGGTCCGGGAACTTGTAGTCGGTCTCTTTCAGCGAGGCGGCGATCCCGGCCTGGGTCGCCTCCTGGCCGATCCCCAGGTGGATGAAGCCGGGGATGGTGCCTTTTTTCGAATATTTCTCGACCTCCTCCTCGAAGCGGCGGATCAGCACCATGTCCTCATAGCGCTGCAGCAGCTGGTCTTTCGAAAGCGTCATTTTGACCTCCTTGGCCCTCAGCTCAAAAAGCTTTCCCGGATCACGTCCTGGTTAATTTCACCCGCGGCGAAGCTCTTTCCGGTGCGAACGTTGTGAATCTGGATTTTGGCGATGCAGTGAAAGTCGTGGTCGATCTGGTAAAAATCCCTCCCGGCGCGCTCGAACACGACGCCGAAGGGGGTTGGATAGTAGGGGGAGGACGTCTTCGAGACCAACTGGTCGATCACCGCGGCGATCTCCTCGTCCGCGGCGTCCACCCAGAACTCGGTCTCGCCCCCATATAGCAGGGAATCGTTGATCCTGCCCATGGCTTTGATCTCGTCCAGGACAAGCGGCGCGACCGGCGCCGTCCCGCGGGCGTTGACTACCTTGGAGACGCTGAACCCTTTCATGCGCATCTTGTGGCAGGCGATCTCCACCATCCGGGCAGCCACCTGGATCGAGCCGACAATCGACGCGCTGGGGGCTAGCAGCAGGTAAACGTCTTCCGGCGGCACCTGGCAGGCCCGGGCCACCTCCAGGGCGATCGAATCCGGCGGGTAGCGGTGGTCCTGGATGCACAGCACCACCTCCGGGTTGCGGTCGCGGTAGGGGGTGCTGTCCAGGTACTGGTCGGAGGGGATGGCGCCCTGGGCGCGGGCCGGGCCGGAGCCGATGGTGGCGAACTCTCCCTGCCCGAGCTGCCAGCCCGCGATCTGCGAGGCCAGGCAGGCGATCAGCGGCTCGGTTACCGCCAGCTCCACGGACTGGAAGGTGTAGCGCTCGTCCAACCGCCAGTTCCCGAGCGAGACCAGCCCCATATCCCCCAGCGTTACCCGGGTGAACAGGATTCCGGCCTGCGTGCTGCCCCTGACGTTCAGGCCCATATCGATCAGAGTCGCCCCGCAGGGCATGGGAATCACCTTGACCCCGAGCTCGCTTTCGCGGGCGATGATCTCCCGGACCACTTTCATGGCGAGTGCGTTAATGGATGGGTGCATGGATCCTCTCAGTAGCGGTTGCCGAAGACATCGATCGCGGCGCCTTTAATCGGGCGCGCGTCGTCCGAGACGAGGAAAAGGGCCACCCGAGAGACCTCTTCCGGCTGGAGCATCTCGTCGAGCTGGATGGTGACGGCCGGGTCGTTCCCGATCCGCTCCCGGGTGCGCTCGGTATTGGTCATCCCCAGCAGGATCGAATTGACGTTGATATTCTGGTACTTGACCTCTTCGTTGAGAATGCTGGTGAAGTTGACCACCCCGGCCTTGGCGGCAGCGTACGCGGCGAACCCGGGGAAGTAAACCTTGGCAGCCGCCGAGGCAATGTTCAGAATCTTCCCGTATTTCTGGCGCAGCATGTGCGGGAGGACGGCCCGCACGCAGAAGAACGTCCCGCTCAGGTTGGTATCGATCTGTTTTTTCCAGTCCCAAACCGGGGTTTCGGCGACGGGGTGCGAGCTGTGATAGGCGGCATTGTTGATGAGGATGTCGACCCGTTCGAAGCGGCTGACGATCTCCGCGACCGCAGCTTCCACGCCGGCGTCGTCGCTGACATCCACCGCGAAGGCCAGCGCCCGCCCGCCTTCCGATTCGATCTCGCGCTGGACCTGGGTTACGTTGGCGGCGTGGATCCCCCAGAGCGCGACGACCGCGCCCTCTCGGGCGAGATCGCGAGCAAACTGGGCGCCGAGGCCGCGCCCCGCGCCGGTGACGATGGCCACCTTATCTTGAAAACGGCTCACCTGCTCCTCCTTTCGTCCTCGATGACCCTGGCTAAAACCGTCTCACAGTGGCTCACGTGGTCCGCGATCACCCCCGCCACCTGGTCTTCATCCCGCCGCTGGAGGACGCGCAGAATATTCTCATGGTCGGCGACGAGGCGCCCGACCAGCTCCGGATGGTCTCTGGCTCCCTGGCGGTACCAGAGCTCGTGGATAAAGACGTTTTCCTGCAGGATTTTAACCACCCGCGGCTGTCTGGAGAGGGAATAAAATGCGCGGTGAAAATCGGCCGACGCCCGGGTGTACTCAGCGGGCGCCTGGTTTTCCAGCGCCGCCCGGCTGCGTTCGACGGCCTGCTCCATCTGCGGGGCCGGCGCCAGCCCCTCCCGGACGATCTTGCGCAGGACGGCCTCTTCCAGGGCGCCGGCGATGGTCAGGTTTTCACGCGCTTCCTCGAGGGTCAGCTCTCGAACCTTGAAGCCAACCCCCGGCTGGAGGTGGATGTAGTTTTGGGCCCCCAGGATCTTAACGGCCTCGCCCACCGGGGTCCGGCTGACCCCCAGGCTTTCGGCGATCTCGACGATGGTGTAGGTCTTGTTGCGCTCCAGGTAGCCGTTCCCGATCATTTCTTTCAGGATCTGGTAGACGTACTCCCCCTTGCTCAGGAAGGGCCGCCTGGTTCCCGCACGCTCCAAGGTATCTGGCAGGGGCAATCGTGTATCCATAAAATCGCTTTCCTGGCCTGAAACGGAATCCCGCTCCTCCGGGAGATCGCGGCGGAGAGGTGCATGCTGCATGCACCTGGCGGTAAACCCAAACATTCACCTGTAACGGACTTCTGTATTGGATTTATTGTAGAGCTTCTCGCCCAGGTTTCAATTATGACTTTTAGCATCATTTATTGGGCGATATAGCACTTTACAAAGCCAACGAATGTTAATACATAGAACACAAATGTAAACATGTAGTTGACAAGGTTATCCAACCTCGCTACAATTGTTGCAATCTCCAAAGAGAAAATCTGTCGTAAATTTCGCTCTTTCGAATTCGGTCAAGCAGGGCTTGTTTTTGAGCCGGAAAAGGAGAAGAGAACCTGGTTTGAAGCGCGACTCGATACCTGGTATATCATGAACGAACGCCATGCAGGCGGAGCTCAGCCTAGTTTTCGCTTACCGTTCGATAGGCGCGGCCGGCCTGCAAAGAAGATAGATCTATCAATCAGTCTTAGGAGATGAAGAATGATCGGAAAATCTAGCAAGGTATTTGGTGCACTTTCACTGGTTCTGATCGCCGCTGTTCTCCTGGCCGCCTGCGCCCCGGCGACCGCCGCGCCCACGACCGCACCGGCGGCGACCACGGCTGCCACGAGCGCCCCGGCCGCCCCGGCCGCGACGCCCACGCAGGTCGTCGCGGTGGCGAACACCATGGCGGTCCTCCCCACGGCGCCCGCCGCGACCGCCCCCGCTTCCTCCACCACGCAGTATAAAGTCGCCATGCTCACCTCTGGCCCGGTCAACGATCAGGGGTGGAACGAAGATGCTCTGAAAGGCATCCAGGCGATCAAGGATAAGCTGGGCTGGGATTTCGCCTACTCTGAAAACGTCGCGGCTGCCCAGCAGCAGAACATCCTCCGCCAGTACGCGCAGCAGGGCTACAACCTGATCTTCGCCCACGGCTACGAATACGGCGACGCCCTGAAAGCGGTTGCCCCGGACTTCCCGAAGACCATGTTCGTCCAGATCAACGCCACCACCTCCGGCGACAACATCGTCGGCACCAACTTCAAGTACGGCGAGCTGGGCTACTTCACCGGGATGGCCGCCGGCCTGATGACCAAGAACAACAAGATCGGCATCGTTTCCGCTCAGGACTCCCCGACCAACAACGCTGACTCCGACGAAATGAAGGTCGGCATCAAGGCCGTCAACCCCAAGGCGGACGTGAACGTTTCCTACGTCGGCTCGTGGGACGACATCGTCAAGGGCCAGCAGGTTACCCAGGCCCAGATCGACCGCGGTGTGGACGTCCTGATCATCATGGGCGATGCCTTCACGCCCCCGGCGATCAAACTGGCCCAGTCCAAGGGCATCAAGGTGATCGGCGGGTGGAGTGGAGACGCGTACAAGATCGCGCCCGACACTGTGATCACCAGCGGCGTCCAGGATGTTCCGTCGGTATACTTGAGCATCGCCCAGCAGTTCCAGGCCGGGACCTTGAAGGGAAACACCACCTTCGTCAGCGGCTTCAAAGAAGGGACCCAGAAGCTCGGCCAGTGGGGCGATTTCGTCCCCGCCGACGTCAAGGCCAAGGTTGAGAAAGCCGTCAGCGATTACCTGGCGGGCAACCTCGACATCGGCATCTCGTTTAATAAATAAGCATCCTTGGATCTTGGGGTGCGGCGGTTCCCCTGCGCCGCACCCCGCTTTTTTTTGAAAGACCGGAGAAGGTGCATGTCTGAGGGTACCAGCGAGACGATAAAACCCGAAAAAATGCGCAGGCGTTTCAGCCTGCCTTACGCCAGCATCGGGCTGCCGTTGCTTTCCGTTCTCCTTGCGATCCTGATCGGGGCGGTCATCATGATCCTGATGGGGTTCGATCCCATCTACGCCTATTCCGCCCTCTGGCAGGGTTCGTTCGGCAATCTGATCCAGACTTCCGAGACGTTAAAAACCGCCGTCCCGCTGCTGCTGTGCGGCCTGGGGATCGCCTTCGCTTTCGAATCGGGGGCATTTAACATCGGCGCCGTCGGCCAGATGTATCTGGGCGCGCTGGCGGCCATCGTGGTGGCCGGCAAGTTCGCGACCCTTCCCAGCGCGCTGCACATAACGCTCGCCACGCTGGCCGCTTTCCTCGCGGGCGGCGCCTGGGCGCTCATCCCCGCGCTGCTCAAGATCTACTCCGGCGCAAATGAGATCATCTCCACCATCCTGATGAACTACGTGGGGGTGTACCTGATCGAATACATGATTTCGGGGCCCATCCGGGCGGGCTCGCACACCGACGCGCCGACTTCCTGGCCGGCGGTCCCGGGCGCCATGTACCCCAAGCTCATCCCCCACACCCAGCTGCATCTGGGCCTGGTGATCGCGGTGGTCGCGATGGTGGCCCTGTTTTTTATCATGCGCTACACAACCCTCGGCCAGCGGGTGCGCATCGTCGGCCAAAATCCGGTGGCGGCCCGCCACGCGGGCATCCAATCCAGCCAGGTTTTCGTGCTCGCCTTCTTTCTCAGCGGATCGCTGGCGGGGCTCGCGGGCGCATCGGAGATCTTAGGCTATCAAACCCGGCTCATTTCCGGGTTTGCCCCGAACACCGGGTATGACGCCATTGCGGTGGCGCTCCTGGGCGGTTTCCAGCCCTTTATCGTCGGTCTCTCCGCGGTGTTTTTTGCGGGCCTCCAAACCGGAGCGGTCGCCATGGAGGCGATCGCCAGGCTTCCCGCCCAGCTGGTCGATCTGGTGCGCGTCCTGGCCATCCTGGCGGTCCTGGCGGCATCCTCGCCGCGCATCGTGGAAATTGCCCGGCGGATGCAGGGAGAAGAACGAAAATGGTAAACCTGAAGAAAATCCTTGCCAGGAGCTGGGTTAAAAATACGCTCGTCGTGGTGGTTATCCTCCTCCTGATCTTCCTCGCCCTGGATGCCGGGGGGGCTTCGACCCGGCAGGCGCTGAAAGAAATCTTCATCATCCTCGTCGCCCCGGAGTTTGTCAAAGCGGCGCTGATCGCCGCGGCGCCCCTGCTTCTGGCGGCGCTGGGCGGCCTGATCAGCGAGCTCTCGGGGGTTCTGAACATGGCGCTGGAATCCATGATGCTGATCGGGGCTTTCGTGGCCTACACCGCCTCCCAGCGCGGCGGGAGCCCCTGGTACGGGCTGATCGCCGCGGCCTTCGCCGGCCTGCTGATCGGGTTGGTTCACGCATTTTTCACCATCAGCCTGCGCGCCAACCAGATCGTCAGCGCGGTGGCACTGAACCTGTTTGCACTGGCGGTGACCGCCCTGGGATTCCGGCTTCTGTACACCAACCAGGCATTCGTGATCGCGCCCGGATTTAACCCGGTGAACATCCCCATCTTGAGCAAGCTGCCCTACCTGGGCATCGCCCTCTTCCAGCACAACATCATCATCTACTTCTCCCTGCTGCTGGTTCCCGTCCTGTGGGTCATCCTGTATAAAACCTCCTGGGGGCTCACGCTGCGCTCGGTCGGCGAGCACCCCCTGGCCGCCAGCACCGTTGGGATCAACGTCAACCGGGTGCGCTACCTGGCGGTCCTCCTCAGCGGCGCGGTCGCGGGGATGAGCGGCTCCGCGCTGGTCAGCGCTTCGAACATTAACGCCTTCCAGGAGAATATGTCCGCCGGGCGCGGGTTTATTGCCTTTGCGGCCATCATCTTCGGGCGCTGGAACCCGATCGGCGCCTTC
>JAJYJF010000071.1 GCA_021796375.1 Chloroflexota bacterium
GGCGGGCGAAATCGAGCTCATCGCGCACGAAGGCTTTATCGCCGCGCCGGAGAGCGTCCTGGAGGCCCTGGTGCGGCTGGCCGTCTCCCGCCGCTCCCGGCGCTGGCTCCAGCAGGTGCGCACCTTCACCGCCAGCCAGGAGTTTCTGGGAATCTCTCAGCGCCTGGCCGCGCTGGCCGCCGGAAAAGAGGCCGGCCAGGCCCAGGGGCGCCACTACTGCCTGGAGCAGGCTTTCGAGCGGGTGAACCGCGATCTTTTTCAAGGCAGTATGCCCCGCCCGCGGCTGGCCTGGAGCCGCGGGGAGACCTACCGGGAGTTCGGCCACTACCAGCCCTCCAGCGATACGGTCTCGATCAGCCGGAGCCTGGATTCGGCGCAGGTCCCTGAGTTCGTGCTCGATTATGTGGTTTTCCACGAGCTGCTGCACAAGCAGCTGGGGATGAAGCTCGCGTCCGGCCGGCTGTATTCGCACACGCCGGCCTTCCGCCGGGCGGAGAGGACTTTCCCGCGGTACGCAGAGGCTAAGGCTTACCTCCAGGAGCTGTCCGTCCGGCTTTCCCCCCGGCGCCGCGGCGGGATGCAGCGTGCCTTCAAGGCGTGATCGGCATCCCGGCGCCTGGTCGCACCAGCTGAAAGGTGGATATGTTTGTCTTCCTGTCCAAGTTCCTGCCGCAGTTCGTCTATCCGGCCGGCCTGACCTCGCTGCTGCTCGTCCTGGCGCTCGTCCTCCGGACCCGACCCCGCCTGCGAAACGGCCTCTTGATCGCCTGCCTGGCGCTGCTCTGGATCGGTGGAAACCATTGGGTGGATCTCTGGCTGACGCGATCGCTCGAGTGGCGCTACCTGCCGCCGGCAGACCTGCCGCATGCCGCCGCGATCGTCGTCCTGGGCGGCGGGACCGACCCGGCGGTCTACCCGCGGCCCGCAGTGGAGGTCAACGGCGCGGGGGACCGGGTAATTTACGCCGCGCGGCTGTACAAACAGGGCGCCGCCCCACACCTGCTGCTCAGTGGCGGGTACATCACCTGGGCGGAGAACCGGCCTTCCACGCCGGCGCAGGAGATGGCCGACCTGCTGAAGCTCATGGACGTGCCCGATTCGGCGCTCTGGCTGCAGAACCGGTCGCAGAACACCTACGAAGACGCGCTGTACAGCAGCCAGATGCTGAAAGAGAAAGGGATCCGCAGGGCGGTGCTGGTGACCTCCGCCAGCCATATGCCGCGCGCGGCGGCGCTGTTCCGCGCCCAGGGCATCGACGTGATCCCCGCCCCCACCGACTACACCGTGACCCAGGCCGATTTCCGCCCGCTCACTTGGGATACGCTGCCCGGCTACCTGGTCGACCTGGCGCCCAATGCGAGCAGCCTGCAGGGGACCTCGGCGGCGATGAAGGAGTACATCGGCATGGCCGTCTACGGGCTGCAGGGGTGGCTCTCACCAGCCGCCGCGCCCCCGGCGGGAGATTAACTGGCTGCTAATGCATGCCTACTGCTTCGACAGAACGTAATAATACAAATCCGCATACAGCGGGTTGTAATAGTAGCCTTTCACCCAGCGCTGCTCGTAGCGGCGCAGCAGCTCCTGCGCCAGCAGGATGGTCGGGGCGTTCTGGTAGTACAGCTGGTTAAACTGAGCGTAAATCTGCGCCCGGGCGGCCGGATCGGAGGTTTCCACCCCCTTCTGGGAGAGCGCCGCAAGCTGATTTTTCAGCCCGAGCGGCAGCTGCGCCAGGGATCCGATCGTACCGGTGGTCATCAGGTCCGTCCAGTTGTGCGGGTCTGAGATTACCTCGTGGCTCACCGCGAAGAACATCGGCATCTTCTTATTCCGGGTTGCGTTCTGGTAATCCTCCCAGACCAGGTTGGCCACACTCACCTTAAACTTCGGGTTCACCGCGCGGATGCCATCCGAGAGGACCTGCGCGAAGGCCTGGCTGGCGGGGTTGCGCGGGTTGGGCGCCAGGCTCAAGGCAAAGCCCGTGTCCCACAGGGAACGGTTCGCCGCCGTTTTCCAGGTGCTGGCCTTAAAAGCCTGCGCGCAGGCGGCCGGGTCGTAGCTGTAATGCGGGTTCTGGTCGCTCGCGCCGAGCTCTCCAGGAAGCATGACCTGGAACAGCTGGCGGCCGGCCCCGCCCATCCCCTGCGAGATAAACCTGTTCCAGTCAAAGCAGGATGAAAATGCCTGGCGGATGTGGAGGTCGGTGAAGAAGTTGGGGGGGATGCCCGCGCCGTCCAGCTGGCCGCTGCCGATCAGCGCATTGCCGCCCAGGGTATTGATATTGAAATTGAACAGCGCGTCCAGCCGCGATTCGGCAGGCAGGCCGGTGAAGACCCGTATCGCGCTGCCGGGATCGCGCCCGGGCGCGCACGGGCTGCCCTGCGCGCAGACCTCGCCGGCGAGGTTGTCCAGCTCGCTGGGCTTGCTCGAGAGGTAGAACCCGATCGTGTCGGCGGTCCCGTTCTTCATCGCGTTCATCCGCGCGGAAGAAGATTTAACGATCTGGATGTGGATCGTTTTCAGCGCCGGCTCGCCTGCCGGGCCGCCGGGCCAGGCCGGGGTTTTCCGCCAGTAATCGGGGCTGGCTTTCAGGACGATTTCCTGGCCCGGCGTCCAGTGGTCCAGCTGGTAAGGCCCGGTCCCGTTGGCATGCATGCCGATGCCAAGCTGGTTTTGCTGTTCGGGCGACCGGTCGTAGAACTTCTGCCAGGTGTCGCACGACCCGTCCCAGCCGCCGTTCGCGGCCACCCATTTCTGATCTTCGATCGACGCGAACGGGCTGGTCAGGATCATCAGGAAAGGCCCCCAGGGGTGGGTCAGTTGGAAGGTGACCGTGCCCTTGGCGGCATCCACAGAGATCCGGCTCTGGACGCGCTGGCAGATCGCTTTCAGGCCCGCGGGATAGGCGGCGGCGAGCTTCGCGGGGTTATCGAGATAAGAACCGTTGATGTCGACCAGATCGGTGATATCGTTGTTCGGGGTGGGCCCGAGCAGCGGCTCGAAGAGCAGCCATTCCATCGAATTGCTGCCGCCGGAGAGCAGGCCGCGCTGGAACGAGTAGGCGACGTCCGCCGGGGTGAGCTCATCCCCGTTTTGGAACCTGACCCCCGTGCGGATTTTGAAGGTGTAAGTCAGGCCGTCCGGCGAAATTCCACCGTTGGCCGCGGAAGGAACCTCCTCGGCGAGCTGGGGGATAAAGCTAGAAACCGATTCCCGGTTGTAGAAGAGCAGGGTCTCGTAGACATTCTGGAAAATGGCACTGGCATTCGCGTCGCTGGAGACGACCGGGTCGAGCGTATCCAGGTCGCTGGACTGCACCTGGTAAAACGTGCTGGGATCTGATGACTTGAAAGAAGCTGGAACCGCGATCGCGGGGGTTGAGGTGACCATGGGCACCGTCGGAATGGGACCAACCGTTTCGGTTGGCGTTGGCTCCGGGGTTGAAAGCTGTGTCCCCCCACACGCCGCCAGCATCAGGCCGGCCGCCACCAGCAGGGCTGCGCATCCATACCACCTGGCGTGCATCTTCATCTCCTTGCGCATTGTGATCCTTCCCGGGCATCCCGTTTCATTCCCCCAGGTGGCTGCCCGGCGGCCGTACCGGCCCAACCGTTCTAGCGCAGCCATTCCCGCAGAAGGCAGATCAGATCGAGAACATTCTATCCAAATTTACCCAATTTTATCATGAAAAGCGCACCCGCCTTTTCCCCTTCCTGCCCGGGAGAAGCAGAACGGGCTGCCCGCGGCACCCCTCGATCCGGCCGGGGTGGGCAGCCCGTTCATACGAGTCAAAGCGCTGGTCTGGATGCTAGTGAATCTCGAAGACCATCGCGACGTCCACGCTGAGGACCATCTGCCCCTGGGAGATCGGGACAGCCGCAGAAGGGGATGCCGCCCCGCCGCCCATCCCATACCCGTACACGGGCGTGGGGAGGCTCGTGGTATTGGTGGAAATGGATAACACCTGCCCCAGCTGGGTGCCGGAGGCATCGGTGAGCTCTTTGGCCAGCTCTTCGGCGTTCTTCACCGCGTCCTTGCGCGCGCTGGAGAGGGCCGCGGTCTTATCGGAGACGTCGAACTGGATGCCGTTGATGTTGTTTGCGCCGCTCTGGACCGCCGCGTCCAGCAGCGTCCCAAGCTTGCTCAGATCGCGCACGGTCACGTAGACGCTGTTATCCACGACGTAAGAGACCCCGATATTTTCACCGTTGGGCCCGTTCTTCTGCATCGGGTAGACGTTGAAATTGGTCGTCTGGATATCCTTGGGATCGACGCCCTGGCCTTTGATCGCATCCGTCACCTGCTGGGTCTGGGTGCGGTTGGCGGCCATGGCTTCGCTGATGCTGGTATTCTCGGTATGGACGCCGATATTGACGTACGCCATATCCGGGGTCAGCGTCGCCCGGCCGGTGCCGGTGACCGTCACGGTGCGGACCGGCGGGGTGGTGGGCTGCTGCGCGGCGCCCGTCGGCTGCTGGGCATTCTGGACAACTGGGCCTCCGGCTGCCTGGGCGGCGGGCGCGGCGGGAAGGCTCTGGGCGGTAACGCTGGCGGCGGCGCTCCCGATGGCCTGCGCCACGGGCGAGCAGGCCGAAAGGACCGCGACGATCAGCGCCGCTGCAGCAATCATAGAAAATTTATTACGCATCTTACTCCTCCAATTCGGTTGACTCGGGTTTTACGCTTCTGAGCTATAGACGCAAACCGCCTGAAAAAGTTCCGATCCTCATCCCATGGCTGCATCTTGGATGCCAATTCCGCCGCGGGCATGGCCAATTCCGCCTTCTTTCGTATAATAGGGATATCTCGTTTGCCTTTCACGTCCAGGCAATCTCATACGAACCCAGCCATGGCACGCTAATCCTTGGGAGCGGGTTATGCCGGTTGACTTTCCATCCATCCAAGACCAGGTCCGGCAGTGGGGGGAAAAGGCTCCTCGTTTGATCCAGGACCAGCAGCAGCGCCGTACGGAAGCGCTGGCCTGCCTCGCGGAGGCGAGCGGCAAAATTGAGCTGCTGGGCGAGACCGTCGCGCAATCGATGGCGCTCAACCCTGGGCTGCGCTGCGCTGCCCCGGCGGGGGAAATGCTGCTCAGCCGCCGGCCGCTCCCGGAGACCCCGCCGGTTTACACCGTCCTGGCGGCGGACGGCTCGCAGATCAACCCCGACCGCCACGCGCGGGTCGAATTCTGTGTGATCAACGTGGGCGCCTTCGCCATTTATCCCGGGCAGGCGCTGCCATCCCGGGAGCTCAAGTCCAGCCGGCTGCTCAGCCCCGACGAGCTTTACACGGTCAACGGGCTGGTCACCGAGGAGTTCGTGGCGCTCAGCCGGGACCTCTCCGAGCGCAGCTTTCTGGCCGAGCTGGCCTGCGACGCGCCCCACCCGCTGGTGACGCTGACCGATGGCCCGCTCGAGCTGTTCTGGGAGCGAGAATCGCGCGGGATCGAAGAATTCCGCAGGCTGTTTGAAAAATACCTGACGGAGCTGCGCAGGCTGTCCGAGCTGGGGGCGGTCACCGCGGGCTACGTGGATAAGCCCGCCAGCGACCTGGTGGTGCGCATGCTCGAGCTCACCCAACTGGGAGATCTCCGCCAGGCCGGCAAGCCCAAAGGCCGCCCCTGGATAGGCCTGACCGATACCGGCCTCTTCCGGGACGCGCTGGCACCCGGCGAGCGCTCGGCGCTGTTTGCGATCCGGTCGCCCGCGGCGCAGAGCTTTACCGGGGAGCTGGCGTTGTATTTCTTCTACCTGAATGTGGGCATGGAAACCCGGCCGTACCTGGCCCGGGTGGAGCTCCCGGGCTGGGTGGCGTCCGACCCGCCCGCGGTCGACCTGCTCCACGCCGCGCTGGTCAGCCAGAGCCGGGTGCTTGGCGCGCGGCCCTACCCCTACGCGCTGCACCGCGCTCACGAGGTGGCGGTAGTGCCGCTGGTCGAAAAGGAGCAGCTGGAGCAGATGCTGGTGGCCGAGATGCTGCGCCGCGGGCTTCCGGTGGGCGAAAAATCGAACAAGCAAACTGCCAAGGACGGGCAGGGAAGGACGAGGTATAAGGGATGACCCAGATCGAGATTGGACGGCTGCTGCGCGCCGGGACGGCAGGCTGCGTCGTCGGCTGCCGGGTCAGCCAGCTGACGGCCCCGGCGTTTGGGGGCATCGTGCGCATCCCGCTGGAGGCCGGCTACCAGGTCTTCGGGCTGATCCACGACATCCATATCGACGACGACGGGCTGGTCCGCCAGCTGGTGACCGCGGATTCGATCCCGGAGGCGGTGATCCAGGACAACCGCGCCAACCGCAACGTGCCGGTGGAGATCAGCGTCCTGTTCATCGGATACGAGCAGGACGGCGTGGTATTTCACCTGCTGCCGCCCCGCCCGCCGCTCAGCCTGGACCTGATCTACCTGTGCGAGGACGACGACGTCTGCCGCTTCACCAGCCACGGGCGCTTCGGCTACTTCCGGCATATCCTGCGCTCGGAAGAGCTGCCGGTCGGCGAGCTGCTGGCGGCTCACCTCCAGCAGGCCAGCCGGGCGCATGCCAGCCTGGGGGATCCCGCCTGGAAGGATGCGGCCACCCGCGAGCTGATCACCCTGCTGCGAGACGATTATCCGCGGCTGATGATGGTGCTGGGAGCAATCGGGGATTGCTGATTGGAGATCGCTGATTGGAGATTTCTAACAGTTGGTCGGGAGGAAGGTGCGATTTGATAGACTCTCAAGCCTTGAAACAGCGAACCAAGCTCTATGGGCTGAGGATCATCAATCTGGTTGAATCTTTACCCAGAAAACGCTCCGCGGACGTGATCGGCCGCCAATTGCTGCGCTGTGGCACCTCAGTTGGTGCGAATTACCGGTCCGCATGCCGCGGTCAATCGCATCCCGATTTTATCTCGAAGCTCTCCATAGCAATTGAAGAAGCCGATGAATCTCTCTACTGGATGGAAATGCTTGTCGAATCTGAGCTTGTACCCGAGATTCGCCTGGCTGACTTAATGAAAGAGGGAGATGAGATCACAGCGATCCTGACCGCGTCGGTCAAAACTGCACGGGGCCGGCAAAACAAGTCCCAGGAAAAAGGTTAAATCCCATGCTTGATATCCCTTCCCGATCGGAAGCCGGTCAATCTTCAATCCTAAATCAGCAATCAGCAGTCAACAATCCCCAGGTTGGCTACGTGGTCGGCGGGGGGCTGAAAGAGAACCTGAAGGTCCGCCTGAGCGTGCCGGCCCAGACCGTCCAGGAGGGCGGGTTCGTGGTGATCGAGAGCGGCGACTGGCAGTTCTACGGCCTCGTCACCGACCTGCAGCTGGGGGCCACGGACCCGCGCTTCGCGGACGAGCAGTCCGAGACGCGCTTCCCGGCCCAGGTCGCCTCCCTCCTCCACGGCCAGACGCTCTACACCAACCTGGAGGTGCTGCCGTCGCTGATGCTCGAGCGCGGCCCCGACCCGGGTTCGCCCGCCTACCCCGCGTGGGCCGCCGCCCACGACCTGGACCGGCTGCGCCCCATCCCGGTCAAGACCATCCCGCCCCATCACGCCCCGGTGCGCATGGCCGGTCCCGGAGACGTGGCTGAGATCTTCGGCGAGGAGGGCGTGAAGGCCAATTTCAAGATCGGCTACACCCGCGAGCAGGGCCACCCGGTCTGCATCGACCTGGAAAAATTCGTCCAGCGCTCGGCGGGGATCTTCGGGGCGACCGGCACGGGGAAATCCTTCCTGACGCGCATCATCCTGGCTGGCCTGATCCAGACCGGCCGGGCGGCGGTGCTGATCTTCGACATGCACAACGAGTACGGCGTCGACGACACCTCCTCCGATACCAACGAGCGCGTCCCCGGGCTGCGCGGCAAGTTCCCGGCCAGGCTGCGCATGGTGGGCCTGGGGCGCGGGAGCATGATCCGCGGCCAGGCACCCGATTTCACCCTCGAGTTGGCTGAAAAAGACATCCTGCCCGAGGATATCGAGCTGCTGACCCGCGAGCTGAACCTCAAAGAGACCACCCCAACCACCCTCGAGGCGCTGTTCAGCGAGTTCGGCCCCGAGCGCTGGTTCGCCGAGTTCAAGGCCATGAAGGCGGGCGCGCAGATCGAAACCGCGGACGGCAAGCACGTTCCCGCGCCGGACAGCGTCGCCGCCTGGGCGAACCGCGCCGGCGTGAACGTGATGGCCGCCGAGGGGCTGCGCGGAAAGCTCAGCCGGGTCTTCGACGTGCCGTACATCGTCCCCCGTCCGGCCGCCGACGGGCTGGGAGAGATCATCCACACCCTCGAGGCCGGGAAGAACATCGTCCTCTCGTTTGGCGATTACGACCACGACCTGGATTACCTGCTGGTGACCAACCTCCTCACCCGGCGGATCCGCGACGCGTGGGAAGCGCGGACGGACGCCTTCCGCACCAGCGGTGAGAACGAGCCCCGGCCGCTCGTGATCGTGGTGGAGGAGGCGCACAAGCTGCTCAACCCGGAGATGGCCTCGCAGACCACCTTCAGCACCATCGCCCGCGAGATGCGCAAGTACTACGTCACGCTGCTGGTCATCGACCAGCGCCCCTCGCAAATCTACGACGAGGTGATGAGCCAGCTCGGCACGCGGATCTCCGGCTGGCTGGGGGACGACGACGACATTCACGC
>JAJYJF010000072.1 GCA_021796375.1 Chloroflexota bacterium
AAGTTGCCGGCCTCAGCCAGATGGTGGCCGACGCGCTCGAAGAATAGGAGGCCCCAATGCCCCAAAGAATTGTGATTGACCCCATTACCCGTATTGAAGGTCACCTGCGCATCGAGGCCGCGCTGGATGCCAGCAACGCCGTCACGCAGGCTTACTCCTCGGGCACGATGGTGCGCGGGATCGAGATCATCCTCAAAGGCCGCGACCCGCGCGAAGCCTGGGCGTTTACCCAGCGCGCCTGCGGCGTGTGCACCACGGTGCATTCCTTCGCCTCCATCCGCTCGGTGGAAGACGCGCTGGGGATCCGCATCCCGCGCGCCGCGAACCTGATCCGCAACCTGATGATCGCCCAGCAGTACGTGCACGACCACGTGATGCACTTCTACCACCTGCACGCGCTCGACTGGGTGGACGTGGTGGCGGCGCTCAAGGCCGACCCAGCCCAGACCTCGGCCATCCAGCAGAAGATCTCCCCCTGGCCGAACTCCTCCCCGGCTTACTTCGCCAGCATCCAGAAGAAAGTCCAGGCGATTGTCGACAGCGGCCAGCTCTCGATCTTTGCCAATGCCTACTGGGGCCACCCGGCTTACAAGCTCCCGGCGGAGGTCAACCTGCTGGCGGTCGCCCACTACCTGGAAGCGCTGGACTGGCAGAAGGATGCCACCAAGATCCATACCATCTTCGGCGGCAAGAACCCCCACCCGAACTTCGTGGTCGGCGGGGTGCCCATGCCCATCGACCTGAACAGCGACACCGCCCTGAACGCCAACCGGCTGGCCATCATCGCGGAATCCATCCAGAAGATGATTGCCTTCGTCGACCAGGTCTACCTGCCGGATCTGCTGGCGATCGCCCCATACTACCTGGAATACGGCGGCTTCGGCGAAGGGTTGGGCAACTTCCTCACCTGGGGCGAGTATCCGGGCGATGACCCCAAGGACACCTTCAAGTTCCTCGTCCCCCGGGCGGTTATCCTCAACCGCGATTTGAAGAATATCCAGGTGCCGGATCCCAACGATTTCAACAAGATGCAGGAATTCGTGGCCCATTCCTGGTACAAGTACAATCAGGGAGACCAGGCCGGGCTGCACCCCTGGCAGGGCGAAACGGCGTTCGATTATACCGGCCCGGCCCTGCCGTACGATTACCTCAACGTGGATAGCAAGTATTCCTGGCTGAAGGCGCCGCGCTGGGCAGAGACCCCCATGGAAGTCGGCCCGCTCGCGCGCGTGCTGGCGATGTACGCCAGCGGGCACCAGCAGACCCAGGACCTGGTCAACACCATCCTCAAGACGCTCAACGTCCCGATCCAGGCCGTCTTCTCAACCCTCGGGCGCACCGCGGCCCGGGCGGTCGAGACCAAGGTCTTCGCGGACGCCATGCAGACGTACTACGACGGGCTGGTCGCCGAGATCAAAGCCGGCAACACCCAGACGTTTAACGGCGAGAAATGGGAGCCAGCCACCTGGCCTTCCCATGCCCAGGGCTTCGGCTTCATGGAAGCTCCGCGGGGCGCGCTCGGCCACTGGATCGTGATCGACAACGGGAAGATTGACAACTACCAGATGGTCGTCCCCACGACCTGGAACGGGAGCCCGCGCGATCACAAGGGCCAGCCGGGGGCCTACGAGGCCTCGCTGGTCGGCACCAAGCTCGCCAAGCCCGAATGGCCGCTCGAGATCCTGCGCACCATCCATTCGTTCGATCCGTGCATGGCCTGTGCGATCCACATGGTGGACGCGGAAGGCCAGGACCTGGGTGAGGTGGCAACCGGGCTGAGCGTCTGCGTGAACTGAGCGGTTCTGGAACCCATGGAAACGCCAAACCGCTGCATTGTGCTGGGGTTGGGCAATACTCTGAACAAAGATGAAGGGCTGGGCGTCCATGCCCTTCATCTTCTTGAAGCAGAGCTTGGCCAGCCTGAGGGTGTGGAGCTCCTGGATGGAGGGGTGCTCGGTCTGAACCTGCTCATGCTGGTCGAAGACTGCCGCTACCTGCTCGTCCTGGATGCGGTCAACGCCGGGAAGCAGCCGGGGACGCTGATCGAGCTGCGCAAGGAGCAGATCCCGCTGTTCGCCGGCGTGCGCATGTCAGAGCACCAGATCACCTTCCAGGAGGTGCTGGGGCTGGCGAGCATCCGCGAGCACCTGCCGGAGTACCTGCACCTGATCGGAGTTCAACCTGACGATCTATCCATCGGGGTGGGGGTCAGCCCGACGGTCGCGGTGGCGCTGCCGGCGGTTTGCGAGCGGGCTGCCGCCGTCCTCAAGGAATGGGGGTTTTTATACCCCTAGGGTTTTACAAGGTATTTTACTGACCCAAGAAATAGATCAGGAGCCGAACGATGGATTACTATTTTCTCGATGCTGTCTCCTGGCAGCACAGCCAGGCGCTCTATCACGCCGCCGCACACCTCAGCCGGGAGGCCCTCTTCATCCTGCGGCCGGCGACGCCCTATGTGTGCCTCGGCTATCACCAGGACGCGCGGGCGGAAATCGATCTGGAGTTCGCCGCCGGGCACCAGATCCCTGTTTTCCGGCGCGAGGTTGGGGGAGGAGCGGTCTATCTGGACGGCGAGCAGCTGTTCTACCAGATGATCATCCGCCAGGACCATCCCGGCGTGCCGCAGAACAAGGTCGAGTTTTACCGGAAATATCTCCAGCCGGTCGTGGATACCTTCCGCGAGTTTGGGGTGAACGCCGAATATCGTCCGGTGAACGACATCCTGGCGAATGGGCGCAAGATCGCGGGCACCGGTGCGGCCCAGATCGACGACATGCTCATCCTGGTCGGAAATTTCATCCAGGATTTCAACTATGACATGATGAGCAAAGTCCTGCGCGTCCCGGACGAGAAATTTCGCGACAAAGTTTTTAAATCCCTGTCCGAGAACCTGACGACCATGAAGCGCGAGACGGGCCGGATCCCGGCCAACGCCGACCTGGCGCGAGCCCTGGCCGGCCGGTACGTGCCGCTGGTGGGCGGGTTGGAATCAAAAGCTCTGGATCCAGCGCTGCTGGCTAAAGCCGCGGAGCTGTTCGCAGAGATGGACACCCCGGATTGGCTGTTCGCCAATGACCGCCGCGGCGAGGGCAAAGAAGTAAAAATTGCCGAGGGCGTATTTGTCATCCAGAAGATGTTGAAAACCCCGGGCGGTCTGATCCGCGTGACGGCCGTGAAGAAAGACGACCGCCTGAGCGAGGTTCATCTTTCGGGCGACTTTTTCTTTTACCCGATGGAAAAGCTCCAGGGCCTCGAGGGGTACCTGGAAGGGATAGCCGCCGATCCGGAGGCAATCACGGAGGCTGTCCAGCGCTTCTACCGGGAGAACGGCATTGAGACCCCCGGCGTCCAGCCGGATGATTTTGCGCAGAGCCTGGCGGCAGGCTAAGCGGAGCAGGGGGTAAAAAGCGGTTCTGGCCGGTGGAGGACGGCGGGCGCGGCCGGATGCACCCGTCCTGACCGGCCCGGCCTGCAGGCTGGTCCGCGAAAAAGCGGATATTTTCCCGTTGATGCCCCCGTTCAGCGCAGGAACAGGCTGTAGGTCAGCACGCTGAAGACAAACAGGGTAAACAGGCTGTATTTGAGGTTGTGTTCAACGAACGCAAAATAGCCCACCGAGGCGAATACCCGGAGGTAGGGCGTCAGCAGGAGCACCACAACCCCCAGGCGGACGAGCAGGCGCGGCCGGTAGGCACCAGAGAAGAGGCCCTGGACGATTTGCACGATGAAGCCGAAGAAATTGACCCCGGTGATGGTGTAGTCCAGGGTGAGATTGCCGTTGACCGCGAAATGCCAGATGACCCCCAGCAGGATTAAAGTCATGCTGGTGATGACGCCCACCATCAAGATGGTCCCCACCAGCGATTCCATGTCGGCGGCAGGCGCCCGGCGGGCGGCGGCCTGACCGGGAGGCGGGGAAGACGCGCTGCTTGTCATCAGATCACCCCCAGCCCGCGGAGGATCATCTCCACCCCCAGGACGATTAGAACGTACAGGAAGATGGTCCGCACGACCTGGTTCGAGATTCGCACCAGGAAGCGCGTGCCCAGGAAGGCGCCGGTCACGACGCCCAGCACCACCGGGGCTGCCAATCCCGGGTTGATCAACCCGCCGGCCAGGTAGACGCTGGTGCCGGCGAGCGCCGTGACGCCGATGATCAGGTTGCTGGTGGTGGTCGAGACCTTAGGCGGCAGGCCCATCACCAGGTCATGGATCAGCACCTTGAGCGCTCCGGCGCCGATCCCTAAAAGCCCGGCAATCAGGCCCGCGCCAAACATCAATGGCCCGCCCAGGTATGCCCGGACCCCCTTGTAATGGATGGTTTTTTGCGCCGCCTGGTCGTAATAGCTGCCTTCCAGTTGCAGCCAACGCGAGAAGCGGTCCTGGTGGACCTCCTGCCGTACTGTCGAGCGCTGCCGGATGAACAAAGCCACCCACGAGCCCAGCAGGACGATCCCAAACAGGATGAATAAAAAGTGGTTTTGCGAGGCCAGCGTGATGGTGGCGCCGACGATCGCGCCGACGATGGTGAACATTTCCAGGAACATGCCCACTTTCAGGTTGGTGATCCGGTCGCGGACGTAAGCGGATGCCGCGCCGCTCGACGTGGCGATGACCGAGATGATGCTGACCGCGATGGCGTGCTTGATGTCCAGCCCGAGCAGGGTCAGCGCTGGAATCAACACCACCCCGCCGCCCATGCCGCTGATAGCCCCGATAAATCCCGCAACGATTGAAATGACGAGAAGAAGCCAGAAGGATAGAACCACTGTTCCTTGTACCCCCCAGAAATCAGATGACGATGCCAGCCGATGGGACGCCTACTATCGTCCTGGTCGAAGCTGCCTGGTTTTCGAAAGAATGATCCGGGCGGCTGCGGAGATAAATGGATCTCCGGGCTGGGTCATCCCGTTCGCCAATCACAAGTATTAATATAAATTATATTCAAATCGACAAAAGAAAAAAGCCGAGGATAAACTGCTTATTGACAAGTGGGTTTTTCGGCCTATAATCTTGTTTATAAGTTCAATGAACTTATAAACAATTTTCCTGCCTTCACAACTTATCTCATGGAAAAAGCCACCCGGAACCAGACCAGGGAGCATAACCGGAACCTGGCGCTCAAAATCCTCTTCCAGCACCCGACTACCAGCCGGGCCGAAATCGCGCGCATGACGCGCTTGACGCCCACGACCGTATCGGATATCGTCGCGGAGCTGCTCAACGAGGGATTGGTCAGCGAGATGGGCACCGGCTCTTCGTTGGGCGGCAAATCGCCCATCCTGCTCGGCCTGGTGGAGGACGCCCGCTGGATGGTGGGCCTGGACCTGGCTCACAACCAGTTCAGCGGCGCGGTGGTCAACCTGCGCGGAAAAATCCGCGACCGGATCACCCTGCCGGTCGAAGGGCGCAACGGCGATGACGCCCTGGCGCTGGTCTACGAGATCCTCGACCGGCTGATCGCGAATGCCGGCCAGCCGCTCCTGGGCATCGGGGTGGGCACCCCGGGGCTGGTCAATGCCAGCGAAGGCGTCGTGCTGCACGCCGTCAACCTGGATTGGATCAACCTGCCCCTCGAGCAGCTCCTGGTCGCCCGCTACCGTCTGCCGGTCAGCGTGCTGAACGACAGCCAGGCGGCCGCCATCGGCGAGTACACCTACGGCCGGGGCCATCACCAGGAGGATAACCTGGTGGTGATCAACGTCCGGCACGGGATCGGCGCGGGGATCGTCGTCCACGGGAAAATATTTCACGGGGATGGCGGCAGCGCGGGGGAGATCGGGCACATGCCGGTGGTCCCAGAAGGCGGCGAGCTCTGCCGCTGCGGCAACCGCGGCTGCCTCGAAACCGTCGCCAGCGCCCAGGCGCTCGTCCGGCGCGTGCGGGCGCTGGAAGCTCGGGGAAACGAGCCGGCCGGGCCGGTTACGCTGGAGAGCATCGAGCGTGCGTACCGCGAGGGAGACCCGCAGGTTCGCCGGGCCGTGCTGGAAGCCGGGCGATACCTGGGGATCGCCATCTCCAGCCTGGTCGGGATCCTCAACATCCAGGAGATCGTGCTCTCCGGGGATATGACCCGTTTTGGCGAGCCGTGGGTCAAGGAAATACGGCGGTCCATGGAGGCCAATGCCCTGGCCGGCACGGCCGCCGGGACGCACCTGGAAACCGGACAGCTGGGCGAGAACGGGATCATCCTCGGCGCTTCGGCCGTCCTGGCCAACAATTACGCGCTTTTGTTCAATCGGCAGCCAGCAGCGGATTAATTGGAGGGGAGAATAGCGATTGGTGGACGGCTATAGAAACCTATGAAGAGCATTTTCCCTCCCATTCCACCCCGGCTTGTCCCCCCGCTGGATGAAGGTTTCCAGCCGGCGGCGCTGGCAAACCGCGCCTTCGAGCAGGAGGCTGGCCCGGCAGGGGAGCGCCTGGTGATCGGTCTGGAGCGCGAGACGGGCAAGCTCGCCCGCTTCGAGACGCGCATCCTGCCCCGCAGGGGCCCGCGCGCGGCGGCCAACCTGGCTTACGCCGAGCGGCTGGTCAAGTTCCTGCTCTGGCAGCGCGGCGGGTACCGCATCCGGGTCGGCGGGCCGGCGTCCATCGGCGAGTATATCAGCAGCGTCTATTCCCCCAGCGGGCCGCGCTGCTTCGACGCCGCGTTCATGGGCGACCAGGTCTACGAGCGCCCCTTCAGCGTGGAGATCTGCCAGGCCGACGAGGTGCCGGAGACTCCCGAGACCGGCGAGGCGCTCGGCCGCCACCTGGACGGCTGCCGCATCGGCTTCGACCTGGGCGCGTCCGACCGCAAGGTCAGCGCGGTGGTGGACGGCAAGGTGATCTACAGCGAAGAGATCATCTGGGAGCCGCGCAAGCAGTCCGACCCGGAATATCACTACCGCGAGATCATGGCGGCGTTGAAATCGGCGGCCGGCCGCATGGCGCGCGTGGACGCGATCGGCGGCAGCTCGGCCGGGATCTTTATCGACAACCGGCCGATGGTGGCCTCCCTGTTCCGCGGCATCCCCCCCGAGCGGTTTTCGGAGGTGCGCGACCTGTTCAACCGGGTTCGCAGCCAGTTCAACGTGCCCCTGGTGGTCATCAACGACGGCGACGTGGCGGCGCTGGCCGGGTCGATGTCGCTGGAGGAGAACGGCGTGCTGGGGATCGCCCTCGGTTCGAGCGAGGCGGCCGGTTATATCGATCCGCGCGGCAAGCTCCTGGGCTGGCTGAACGAGCTGGCCTTCGCGCCGGTGGATTACAACCCGTCCGGGCCGGTCGACGAGTGGTCCGGGGATACCGGTTGCGGGTCGCAGTACTTCTCGCAGCAGGCGGCCTTCCGGCTGGCGCCCCGCGCCGGGCTCCGGGTTCCGGCGGATCTCACCGATGCCGACAAGCTGAAGTGGATCCAGGAAAAGCTCGAGGCCGGGCACGCCGGCGCGGAAGCCATCTGGCGCAGCATGGGCATCTACCTCGGCTACGGCCTGGCCCACTACGCGCGATTTTACGACATGCGCCACGTGCTGATCCTGGGGCGTTGCACTTCGGGGCGGGGCGGCGCGCTGCTGCTGGAAGGCGCCAGCCAGGTGCTGCGCGAGGAGTTCCCGGAGCTGGCGGGCAGCCTGCAGGTGCAGCTGCCCGACGAGCGCAGCCGCCGGGTTGGGCAGTCCATCGCGGCGGCCAGCCTGCCGCTGCTCTGACCGAAGGAGAGACATGATCCTGCACCAGGCAACCGCTGAAACTTTCGTCCCGGATGGGCTTTCATTGGAGCCGGCGCTCGCGCGGACCACCCACCTGGCCGTCAGCGCCCACCAGGACGATATCGAGATCATGGCCGCCGAGCCGATCCTCGCCTGCTACCAGCAGCCAGACCGCTGGTTCAGCGGGGTGGTGCTGACGGATGGGCGCGGCTCGCCCCGCGAGGACCTCTACCAGGGCTACACGGACGAGGAAATGCGCCGCGTGCGCTTCAAGGAGCAGAAGAAAGCCGCGGTGGTGGGCGAGTACGCCGCCCTGGTGCTGTGCGACTTCCCCAGCCGGGCGGTAAAAGACGCCTCCGATTCGGGGCCGGTGGAAGACCTGGCGGCGATCTTCGCGGCGGCCCGGCCCCAGTTTGTCTACACCCACAACCTGGCCGACAAGCACGATACCCACGCCGGCGCGGCGCTGCGGGTCATCGCCGCCCTGCGCGGCCTGCCGGCTGAGATGCGCCCGCAGAAGCTGTACGGCTGCGAGGTGTGGCGCGACCTGGATTGGATGGTGGACGGCGACAAGGTGCCGTTTGACTTGAGCCGGCACGAAAACCTCCAGGCGGCGCTGTTGGGCGTCTTTGATTCGCAGATCGCCGGGGGCAAGCGCTACGACCTGGCCTCGCTGGGCCGCCGCCGCGCGAACGCCACCTATTTCGAGTCTCACGGCGTAGATGCTTCCCGGGGGCTGTCCTATGGGATGGACCTGACCCCCTTGATTCAAGATCCACAACGCGATATTGCTTCCTTCGTGCAGGACCATATTGCGCGGTTCACCCGGGATGTGATCG